>JAIRLU010000092.1 GCA_031259215.1 Treponema sp.
TGGCCCAGGGACTTTTGCTGCGGCATTGGACTTGTTCAATAACCCGGTTGGTTATCGAACAAGTCTTGCAAAATGCTCCGCATTTTGCTGTTTTTTAAGCGGAAGTTGTTCAGAAACTGAAGTTTCTGAACAACTCTATGGTATAATACTATCCAGGCAGATCAATAATGTATTCAAACTGCTGTTTCTCTTACGGACATGTATGTATAAATTGGTAAAATCAAGGCTATTTACTATATCCCTTACAATATATTTATTTTTTGAATAACCGCTTGTTCTGCCGCATTTTTTATAAATCTTGTCCAGTACAATTGAAGGATGAGGTATTTTTTCTGTATCCTCTGTTCTTACATTTACACCAGCAATAGAATTAATAATCTCAAGAGAAATATTTGGAAAAAAATTCTTGTAGTGTTCATCTTCAGCAATAAACCACGCTTCAATTTCTTGAACAGCAAGAAATAGCTCTGTGAAAATTGCTTGATCTAAACCAGAATTAAGCCCTTTTTTAAATTGTTGAACGGTCATTTTTATTTTTTGGCGTTTAGGATTAAAAAAATCCTGAAGGCCGATGATATAATTAAAGTCTGCTTTTTGGAGTTTTTGATAATTGTCTAAAATATCAGATTTTACTTTATCATCTGTGCCACAGTCATATATCATAATAAAATATTCTTTTGCTTCATTAGTTATAATAGTTTCGATGCTTATATTATGATGTAATCTACGCATTTGGTGTGTTTTAATCACCGTTTTATGTTCGGTAAAAAGCTGATGGATAAGTTCCGAGATAAATATTTGTTCTGTCTGGCCCTCAACAAAAAGAGCGATCTTTTTCATACAGGCTCCCAGTTCGAATTAAGAAAATCCGTCCTAAGAAAATCAAAATTATTCAGGCCGGTGTATTCAAATTCATCAAACTTTTGTTTTGCATTCTTGTAATTAAACACCTGGCATTCACCACCTTTGCGCTGAATGACCTGCCAGTATTCCAAAGGGACAGCATTCATAACAAAACGATCATTGGTAGACATAATGAGTTGAATATCGTTGGTTTCTGCCAAATCCATAAGCAATTGTATCAATTTTGATGATCGATCAAAATCAAGCCCTTCTCCAATATCATCAATCAACATTGTTGTTGGTAGTTTTTTGAGAATATTATATGTTACAAGAACAATCAATGATAATGCTCTGAACATACCCTGTGAAATATCATGTTGCCACAAGACAGCGCTATTGTCTCTTTCAGATATATGAATCATATTAATATGACCCCAGCTTGGTACAGGAATCATACGATTTTGATTCGGAGCAACGCCAATAGTAACTAAGTCATAATCAATTTTTTTCATGTATGATATAACCAATTTTTCAAAATTAGCAGCAAACTCCTGTTTGCCTTTGGCATACAAACCAGCAACCTGATTAGGATCTCTTGGATCCACAACAAGCTGATTTATGTTTGTTGTGGAAAATCCAATATCTTTTCCAAGAGATGATCCAAAAGCATACATCCTCATGCCGTTAGCCCAATCCAAAAGCTTTTTTAAATATGGGTGTTGAATGGCATCGCGTCTTAATACAATTACAAGGTGATTGGTGGATAACTGAAATTTCATCTTGCATCCCAATTCTTCAGCATATATTTCACCAGTGCCATCGTCGGAACGGGTTAATTTCTCATCCCCATTTATTTCCAATTTTTCCAAAATCACATTTTGCCTAGAAATGCTTAAATAATATTTATATACATCCTCGGCATCTGCAAATTCAGCATAATAATCACCTGAATGTAACAACTGAGGCCGTAACCCGGCCAGCATATTACCCAATCGAGTGATTTTAGTAATTGCATTGGTCTTTCCGGTTGCATTTTTCCCGACCAAGAGATTGATTTTTTCGAGGGTTAAATCTTTAAGCGCCCAGTAATTCGGCTCTCCCTTAAATTCGTGGTAGTCAATTTTCCGCAAAATCATAAATTTCTCCTTTATGTCGATTCTGTAGAGGCTTCCGGTGATAGGCCAATGTAGCGTTCGTATTCAATGTGGCGATACTATCAATCACACGGCTCTTGGCAGGCTCAACGGGATTCTATACGCCCGGCCTCCTCCTGTTTTATCATGTCCAAAAAGGCGGCCATCCGCAAAGCCGCCCTCGAAAAAGCCGAAGCCCTTATCAAAGAGCTACGATAGTACGGGTTATGAGCAAGGCCGGGGAAGATACGGCCTTTACGGTTCAGCTTAAAAGGGTGGAAAGGACTCTTTAGGCATGGGGAATTTCCCTATTTGCTCCTTCATTGGACTTGTTCAATAACCCGGTTGGTTATCGAACAAGTCTTGCAAAATGCTCCGCATTTTGCTGTTTTTTAAGCGGAAGTTGTTCAGAAACTGGGGTTTCTGAACAACTCTATTATAGAACCCTATCCGAAACCCCCGCGGGATCAATGAGGCCCGACAGGTCTGTATTGCCTTTGAAGCGTAGCACATTGACCATGAAAATATTGAGCTTGTTCACGATGTTGGGGGGCAGCAGATTACCATCCACCTCGACCGAGAGGACCGGATAGTTCCGTTCCCGTGCCCAGGGGGTGAACACCCCTTCAATCACCCGGCCTATGAGACAGGCAAAGGGGCTGATGTTCACGATGCCTGAATAGCCCTGTTCCATGGCTGTGGCAGCTACCCCGCTGGAGACCGCGATCTCCGAGTTGAGTTCCAGGTTCACGAAATACTTCTGGGTATTCTCCATGATGCGGCACATATCGTGGGGCGTTTCCGGGATGAGCCCGGTGGGGCCCAAGATGGAGAGGACCTTTTTCTCTATGGAGTGTTTCCACCATTTCTCGATCTTCAGCTTCTGGATATCCCGCCAGGGCTTGGAAAAGAACCGGGTACCGGGTTTTCTGAGGGCGACGAGTTTTTTGAGGGCGTATTCCCGGACAAAATCCAGGTAATGGATCCACTCGGCGATCCCTGACACCTTTACCACAATGCCCCGTTCGCTCAACAGGTCCGTAAGCTCCCCAACGGCAAAGTCGTCCCGCCGCACGTAGATCTCCCCCACGATGAGCACCTTGGGACAGTCCGGGACCTGGCGTTTAAGGGGTATCTTCTTGATATCTTCTGCTACCTGCCTGAGTTCCTGCCAGATCCGCTTAGGCTTATGCTCTACCGCATGCATGACCCGGCGCCAGGATGTTTCGTACTCCGCTAAAGCCTTTTTCGAATCTACTGCAACGGCTTTCAGGCTGGTCTGAATGTCTTTGAGATAGTCCGAAAGCACAAAGCCTTTCCACATCTCTTTCACGAAATTCGGTCCTAACTCGGTGTAGGAATTATCTGCGGAAAGGATAAAGACCACCACATTTTCTAGGCGCAGATCCCGAAAGAGGTTTTCATAATACACAAAATACTGGCCTGTCCGGCAAGGCCCGGTGGTGATGGGCACAAAAAGAAGGTAGAGCTCATCTTTCCGGTACTTTTCACTGAAGATAAACTGCAAGGCGCTCCCCAAGACCAGATGACTGGGAACGCACTCCTTCCCCGAGGCATGGGCCCGGGCGATCTGGATGGTCTTATTGGTGGCCACGGGTAAGGCTTCGGCGCTGATGTCAAGCCCCCGCACTGCTGCGCCAATGTACTCAGTAGAGATAGCCCCCATGTTGGAGAGGAGCACCTTCACCCGTTTGTTCCCTCGAATAGGGGCCTTTTCCCCGGTCTTGTGATTCTCCAGGTACAGGTCTTCTGCCCCGCCGGTACCCATAGGTTTACTCACCAGTTTCCAGCCGTTGTGGTAGCGCTCCGCCTCAAGCCCGGTCTTTTTCGCCCGGTACCCGTCGATGATATCCAAGAAGGCCTCCACCCGGGTATCCACCCCCGCATCCGCGGAATGGGAATCCAGTTCCAGCACCAGAAAGGGCTTTTGACCCATGATCCATTTGATGTAGTGGAGGATGAAGGAATCCGGGGCACAGGAAAAGTTGGTGATATAGGTAATATACATATTGTCTTCCTGCTTGATGAAACTGGCGGACTTCACATCCTGCTGGCCATAGTACCAGTACATGTTGGAAAAGATCGATTCATCTTGAAAGGGCAGCATGTCAAAGGGGATGACCGAGTAACCCCGGGTGGTAAACTTCCGGGGGATCCCCATATTGGCTTCCGGGGTAAACCCGTTGTAGGGCCGGCCCAGGATGGTAATCACCGGCCGTTTGGCCTTACGGGCCTCTGCCAAGGCCCTTTCACCCAGGTCTTTCAGGGCCGTGAAATACTCCTGCTGTTTTGCCCAGGCCCGCTCAAAGGCCCGGCGGGTTTCCCCTTCGCCGATACCCAGTACGCAGGTCATCTCCATAAACAGTTCCAGCGCCTTAGCTTCACCGAACTTAAAGCTCACCACCAGGGGAAGAAACCGTTTCTTATCCACATCAGGAAAGGCTTTGGCGATATAATAGGGGAGCGCTTGGGTTATAGGGCAGAAGTTGGCGTGCACTTCCTCCTCATAACTGGGCATATCCCGGAAATGGGGGAGGAACACGTAGTCCGCGCCCTTATTCAGGCAATCCTGTACTGCTCCGTGGGCAATCTCCGCAGGAAAACAGTAGGTGGACTCGGCCCGAGCCACCCCTGCATGGACTACCTCGGTAGACAAGAAGGTTGTAATCCCCAGTTCATAGAAAAACCAGGAGTACAGGGGATACAAGGTATGCACCGAAAAGGCCCGGGGAATTCCGATGGTGTACTGCCGCTGGGGAGCGCTGGTCAGGGCCGGGGCCGCGAAGGTTTCAAAGAGCAGTTTCTGCCGCTGCTCCACATAATCGAACACCGGCACGTCTTCCACGGCTTTTCGCAGGTTTGTGTACTTATTGCAGCGGCCGCCGAACTTATACTGGTGATCATTGACCTTGAGGACCTGGATGGGACAGCGGTTATCGCAAGCCTTGCAGGTGAAAACCCGTTCATAGCCGATTTCTCTGGTCAAAAGCCCTCCTAAGTCCAGGGGCTTTTCGGCAAGAAGCCCTTCGGCGTGTTTGCGTTTAGCCAAAAGAGCCACCCCAAAACAGCCCATCAGTTCCGGCGCCGGAGGAACCAGGATTTCCTTGTTCAGCATCATGGCAAAAGCCAGGGGAACCGCCAGGTTCTTGGCAACACCTCCCTGGAGAAAAATCTTCCCCCCAATGGTTCGATTTCCCACCACCCGGTTCAGGTAATTGGCCACAATAGAACAGACGATCCCTGCGGTGATGTTCTCCTTGGTGGCCCCTTGCTGGACCGCCTTACGAATGTCGGAATTGATGAACGCGGAACAGTGTTCCCCGAACTTCAGGGGCGCGTCCCCTTGGAGGGCAATGGGGCCTATAGCTTCGGCAGCATGAATGGACAGATCCCCAGACGCGGATTCTTCCAGGAAGGAGCCGGTACCCGCGGAACAGGCCTCGTTCATGGCATAATCAATGGGCACTCCGTTTTTGAGGAACACGTACTTAGCATCTTGGCCGCCAATTTCGAAGATGGTTTCTACCTCCGGATCGAAGTAGGTGGTCCCCACCGCATGGGCGATGATCTCGTTGTATACCCCGGGAGTCTCCAAAAACACCCCCAGAATTTCCCGGGAAGAACCCGTAGTAGCCACCAGGGGTATATCCACCGCATAGTTTCCCGTATCTGCGAAGATCTTATCCCGAATAAGCGCAAGACATTCCTTGAGGGCCTTAACCGGATCTCCGTGGGTCCGTCCATAGTGGCTTGCCACGATCTCGTCGGTTTCCGCGTCCATAAGGCAGGCCTTGGTGGTGGTGGAACCGCCGTCCACCCCCAGGATGTACCTCCTGCCGGCTTGTACCGTACCGCTGCTCTGGGTAAAGGTTTGGACCTTATGGGTCCAGTCCTTGAGGGATCCCAGGCTGCCAAACCGGACCGCATGGGGTTTAAGCAGCTGATGCACCGGCGTGAGGGGGCTTCCCGCACTGGCCGCGAGGACTGCTGCGCCAAAGGCCTCGAAAACCGCTGCGGTTTCGGGGATGAGGAATTCCACCTGTGGGGCTTTTTCCCGGATAAACCGGATGATGTGGCGGTTAAGGGTAATCCCCCCCACCAGGACCACCTTGCCGCTCTGTATTTTGGCCCGCTTGAGGAAATCAATGACCTTCACGGCCATCACATCGGACAGGGAGAGGACAATATCGTTTTTTGTAGCCTCCCGTTTGTTGAGCCTATGGGTACAATCGCTCTTCATGAACACCGAACACCGGGTCGAGAGGGTATACACCTTGGCATCGTCAGGCACCTGGTTTATATCTTCCAGTTTCATGTCCATCCGGGCAAGCTGCTGCTTGAGGAATTCTCCGGTCCCGGAAGCGCACTTATTCCCGGAAAAATTGTTGATGATCCTGCCTTCTTGATTGAGGGAGTAGACCACCAGGTCTTCTCCGCCCATACTGACCACCGCGTCGGCGGTGAGCTTTAGAGCTTTCAGGGCCGCCTCCACACAGAGGGGCTCCAGGGTACCTGCAGCGTCAAACATGAACCGGCCTTCGTTCCCGGTTATGAGGGTTGGGGTTCTCAGGGGAACCCTTCCCTCAGCCAGGATCTTGCGTACCGCCGCCCCAAAGTCTCCTTCATGGGGGGTGATGGCGGTCCACTGCACCTGGCTATTCTCAACTAAAACCATTTTTAAGCTCGTCGAGCCAATATTTATTCCTAAGGACTGCATAGTACCTCTCGTTTGGTTGGTTATTTGTTTGTTTCATTCACACCCCAAGAAGATGGGGCGTTGCTGTTTCATCAGAAATAGGTTTTAGGGGCATAACCTATTACAATAAACAGGAGGGGCTTGCCGATCCCGCTCAGTATTACCCCTTATCCAGGGGGCCAGCCCAGGGGCCGGCCTCCAATCACATGGATATGGAGATGATCCACGGTTTGGCCTCCGTGAGATTTACAGTTAATCACAAACCGGGCGCCTTTTTCAGCACACCCTTGTTCCTGAGCCAGGGCTTGGGCTTTATGGAGCATCCTTCCTATAAGGAGGGTGTCGGTAACTTCCAACTCCATGATATTCGGAATATGCTTTTTGGGAATTACCAAGAAATGAACCGGCCCTTGAGGAGATACATCCTGAAAAGCCAGGATCTCCTCATCCTCATACAGTTTCTGAGCCGGTATTATGCCAGAAGCGATGTTACAAAAAATACAGTTACTCATATCCGCAGGAGTATACCATACTAGTCAAAAGTTTCAAGCTCCTCATGGAGCAGGGCCTGCTGCAGCGCATCATCAATGGCGGCGAGGAATCCCCTGCTGGATTCAGTGGCCCCCGATACCCCGTCCAGATCCGTCCCATTGGAAGCTAACACCGCTTCCCCCAGGGCTTCCATAGCCGCACCTCCCACCGCGGGATCATCCTGATGGTCTATGATGACCATATCCAGGATACGCAGAGAGGTCCTGGTTGTTCCCGCGATCTGCACCGAAACATGGATAGGTCCCTCATAGCCCTCACCCCAGCCTTCATAGAACCGTGATTCCTCGGGAACAGACCGTACAGTACCGCTCAAACACCCTCCCGCCATGAGGGCAAAGAGCACCCCCCAGCTTACCGCCATCCCTCGTATCCGATACATAGATCCTCCATAAGTCCCGATGGGCGCCTTCAATTCCCTGGGCTTTCCTGCTTGGCCTTGGCTTTTTTGAGAAAATGCTCGTTCTCAATGATAAACCGGCTATGGGTACCTTCGCCGATTTTACCGGATTGGTCAAAAGCTGCTACCTGGAAACGGAGTTTCCTGCCCTGTACCTCAAGGAGCACGCCGGTGGCCCGGACCTGCATCCCTAGAGGGGTCGCGGCGATATGGGCGACGGCAAGTTCGGTTCCCACGGTGGAAAACCCTTCAGGGAGCGCCGGGTCAACTGCGTTGACACAGGCCCCTTCCATGAGGGCGACCATGGCCGGGGTGCTGTATACTGGAAGGCCTCCGCTTCCCCAGGCCTGGGCACTCAGTTGTTCTGTAACCAGGGTTGTTTTTTCGCCGGTCATGCCGGATTGTAAGCAATCGTTAAATTCCATAATAAAAAAGATACTATAAGGCGTAAAAAAGATAAAGCCGCCCGCCCAAGGGTAATGCCCCTGGGCGGGCGGCGGTGATAAGCCGTCTATTATTCCAGCTATAGCAAACCTAGGCTCCTTCCACCCACATTCCAGCCGGAAGGGTATGTGCAATAGCGTCTGAATTGGTTGACAAACTATTACAGAAAATAATAGAGTTGTTCAGAAACCTCAGTTTCTGAACAACTTCCGCTTAAAAAACAGCAAAATGCGGAGCATTTTGCAAGACTTGTTCGATAACCAACCGGGTTATTGAACAAGTCCA
>JAIRLU010000110.1 GCA_031259215.1 Treponema sp.
CGAGTCGTGGTTCAGGGGTATGGGGCGGAACGGCCCCTAGCGGATAATAACACCGATGCCGGAAGGCATCGGAACCGGCGGGTGGAGATCACCATACTTGAAAATTAATGGAGGGTATGGTACACCAAGGTATCCATGAACTACTCCAGTCTGATAAATCTTGCCGTAGTAGCGTGTCCCGGAGGCGAGGTTTTCGCGGATGAGGTGATCCTTCATCTGCAAGAAGGGTACCTCCGTAATTTTGAGCTGATGACCACTGAATTGGCTGCCCGATATAACCTGGATGCCCATACGGTGGCTGCACAGATCAATTTCATCAACGATGTGCTATCCCCCGTACAGTACGTAAGCGGGAAGACAGATGGTTTCAAGACTCTTCAGTTCAAGACTGCCACCCGGTTTAGCCTCTTTTCCAATGGGGAAGTAAAAGCCGAGATATTGGAATCTATCCGTGGTAAAGATACCTACATTGTACAGGATGTGGAAAATCATTATCCCGTGCCTTTTAATGAAGGAAAGACGAGGCAGGTACTCTCGGTTAATGATCACCTCATGACCACCTTTGTTACCGTAGATGCGGTAAGACAAGCCGGAGCCGACCAGGTAACCCTGGTGATGCCCATTTATCCCTATTCCCGGCAGCATAAGAAAAAAGGCCGGGAGGGGCTTACCGCAAGCCGGGTGGGGAAGATCCTTGAATCCTTAGGGGTAAACCGGATCATTACCCTGGACATCCATTCCCGGGAGATTACCAATGCCTTTAACTGCCTGCGGCTTGAAAACCTTCATGCCAGTTATCAGATCATCCGGTCCTTGGCCGGGCTTCCGGGGCTTGTATTAAACGATGATTTTGTGGTGGTGTCTCCTGATACGGGCGCAGTGGATCGGAATAAATTCTACGCCACTGCCCTCAAAAAACCCTTGGCCCTCCTGTATAAAGAGCGGGACTATTCCCGGATTTCCAAGGATGCCCTGGAAAACAACATTTCCGAGATAAAACTCCTGGGAAATGTCAAAGGCAAGACGGTTTTCATGGCGGACGATATGCTGGGAACCGGTGGGACCCTCCTTAAAGCCATGCAATTTCTCAAAGACCAAGGAGCGGGCAAGGTGATAGCCGCCATCAGTCTTCCCCTCTTTTCTGGAGACGCGGTTTCTTATTTTGATGCGGCCTATAAAGCAGGGCTTTTTTACCGTATTATCGGTACCAATGCCATCTATCATGAAGCGGTTTTGCAGCGGGAATGGTATATCAACGTGAATATTACGAAGCTCTTTGCCCAGACTATTTGCCGGCTGCACCAGGGCCTTTCCCTGAGTTCCCTGTTGGATAACCGGGATGTCATCGTCAAGCTCTTCGCAGAAACCTGATGCCTCGAACCCAAGCTCCCTGGATACTCTGCGTAGATATAGGTACTTCTTCCCTTAAAGCCGCGCTTATTGATACAGAAGGGCATGAAGCCGCCCTCGTCCGGGAGGCCTATCCTCAGGCGGGTTTTGTTTCCGGTACCATTCTTGCCGCAGATTGGGAGGATGCCTTGGCCCGGGCATGGGGCCGACTTGCTTCCCAGACCGGGGTGCAACCAGAGGCGCTCTGTATTTCCGGGAATGGTCCTACCCTGGTTCCCCTTACCGCGGAGGGAGAAGCCTTAGTACCGCTCCACTGGTATGGGCCCCGCCTTGGGGCTGGGGATACCCTCCAGTCTTCTCAGTCCCAATCTCTTTTTCTCCCGTATATCCGGTCCTTTGTTCAGCACCGGCCCCAGGATTACGAAAGAACCACCTGCCTCTGTTCTGCCCAAGAATGGCTGGCCTACCGGCTTGGGGCGGATCTGGTTACGACTTTACCTGCTGCGGCCTATGAACCCTATTATTGGGACCAGGGCCAGTGTGGCGCTGCAGGGGTGGATATCCGTTTGTTTCCCCCTTTCGTGAAACTGGGAAGCATCATCGGAGCGGTTTCCCCAGCTGGGGCTGCCCGGTTCAGCCTTCCCCTAGGGATCCCCTTAGTGGCAGGAGGCCCTGACTTTATCATGGCCCTCATCGGGGTGGGCGCGGTGAAACCCGGTATGGTCTGTGATCGGGCGGGGACTTCCGAGGGTATCAATGTATGCAGTGCTGTCCCCATTTCCGGGGGAGCGCTCCGGGTACTTCCTCATCTAGACGGTGGCTTGTGGAATATCAGCCGCATCATTCCCGCGTCTGGCCGCTTGTTTGAATGGTTTAGAACCCTTACCGGCCAAGAGGAACGGAGTTACAGGGAACTGATAGCGGAACTTATTCCCCAGCATGGTTCCGTTCATACATCCCGGACCTGGTTCTTCCCCAAGGATCCGCTGCCGGGGGTGGTTCTGTCCTTGGATGGACCGGGTTTGATGAGCCGGCAGGAGCTTGGCCGGGCAGTGCTGGAAGCAATGGGTTTCCTGGTGCGGGATGCCCTCGCAGAGGTGGCCTGCCAGGGGTTTCCCATTACGGAGATGTGGGTTTCTGGAGGACAAGGTAAAAATCCCTTGTGGAACCAGCTCAAGGCGGATCTCTGCGGATGTACCCTGCGTATTCCTGAGATATACGATGGTGAACTGGCAGGAGACGGGGCAGTGGCATCGGTGGCTCTGGGGGAAAGCGCTGATGTAGCCGAAGCAGTAGGCCGGATGATCCGCATGAGCGCCCAGTATGTGCCTAGGGCTCAAACCCAGAACCAGTATACTGAACAGTACCGTTCCTATAGGGAGCTTAAAGGAAAGATCGGCGCTTGTTTGACTGAGGGGATCCGTGCAGCTCTATAATATCCCTGAATCCTTGCAGGCCTTTCTGTTTGATATGGACGGCACCCTTTATACGAACCCTGCCTATATGCAGTTCCAGATCCGCAGCCTCATCGAACGGCTGGCCCGGTTGCGGGGCAGTTCCTTTGAGGTTATGCACGGGGCTATCACCGCATACCAGGAAACCTGGGCCCAAACCCACAGTGGACAAAGCTTGAGCCTGGGCAATACCTTCGTACACTTCGGGATTTCCATTGCAGAGAGTATTCGCTGGCGGGAGGAACTGTACGAACCTGGGGCCTACCTCAAGGCGGATCCGAAACTCTGGGAAACCCTGAACCGTTTAGGCGCTGCTCATGCGCTGGTGGTAGTAACCAATAATCCCGTACTGGTGGCCCGGAAAACCTTGGCCGCCTTGGGGGTGGGCGATCTCTTTCAGTGGATTATCGGTCTTGATACGTGTCTCGTATCAAAGCCCCATGCCGCGCCCTTTCTCAAAGCCGCAGCGCTTTGCCATGTCTCCCCTTCGGCCTGTGTTTCCGTCGGGGATCGCTACGAGATGGACATTGCCCTTCCGCTCGCCTTAGGCATGGGAGGCATCTTGGTAGACGGCGTAGCGGATGTGTATCAGTTGGGGCATGAGGAAAGCATCAGCGCATAGCCATCAAACAACCCAGGTTCCTTGTTGTGCTAAAGGGGACCCACCATGTTCCGCCTTTTCAGTAAGAAGTATTTATACCGCTTTTCTTACTCTGTTTATGTATAAGTATAAACAAGCCATAGCCAATACCAAGATAAACAATGGATTGACCGGCAAGGCGTGCATAACTCATGACTGGTACGTACAAAGAATTGAGTATATTTCTACTAATCTCAATTCCCGTAGTAAGGGGCATCAACTGCGATAATCCTTGAAACTATGGAACCAGAAAGAACCAATAGGGCAAATGCTATTACCTGCTCGAATGAGGCTATCTTGGTGAATTTAAGCGTAAGGGCTACCAATAAAAGGGTAAAACCAAATATGCCGATGGAGGTCAGTATGAATATTAGAATCAATGCTAAACTAAATTTGAGCCCTATTCCAATACATAAGGTTAATACACACAAAACCGTTATAACCTTAATGAAGTTTATTATTGACCAGACGACTGTTCTTATCGTAATAATGGTTTCAAGCCTATAGGGGCACAGTAATAACTGACTTCATAGAGTTGTTCGGAAACCTCAGTTTCCGAACAACTTCCGCTTAAAAAACGATAAAAAACGTGGATTTTATGAAGAAATCTACGTTTTTTGGAGACTTGTTCGAAAACCAACGGGGTTCTCGAACAAGTCCAGTATGCTTTGATCGAT
>JAIRLU010000150.1 GCA_031259215.1 Treponema sp.
GGCGATACCCAAACTGCTGGAACTCCTTGAGATAAAAGGCTCGGTGATAACCATAGACGCCATGGGCTGTCAAACCGGAATCGCCGGGAAGGTCAGGGAAAAGAAGGCGGATTACCTTCTTGCGGTGAACGACAAGCAGCCGGCGCTGCACGAGGACATCCGCGAATACTTTGAAGGACTTGAGCGGGGGGACATTCGGGATCTTCCCGATGACTTGTAGGTAACGGATAGGGAAAAAGAGCATGGGAGCATTGAAAAGCGCGAAATACGGGTTGTTTCAGAGCTCCACTGGCTTTCCGGCCGGGAACGCTGGAGGGATGTGAAGACGATCCTCCAGTACCGGGGGTACAGGACGGTAAACGGAAGGACGGTGAAGACTGACCGGTATTCCATCAGGAGTGCCGATATGAGCGCCGAAGAGTTTTACCGACACCTGCGGGGACATTGGTCGATAGAAAACAGGCTGCATTGGAGTGTGGATGTACTGTTTGGGGAAGACGCGGCGCGGGTAACCCGGGATCATGCACCGGAAAACCTGAATATTCTGCGCAAAATGGCACGGTCACTGGTGCGGGCCGCCCCGTTGCCGGAAGCGCATATCACCCGGATGAGCGGTCCCAAACGAAGGTTCGCCGCTTCCATGGGTGCCAATTATATGTTCACTATCCTTTTCGGAAAGTAAATGCAGTGGCCCTGGGGTACCTGGTTTCAAAACTGAAGGGGAAAACGAATAGTAGGTACCGTGAGTTCGACTAAAAGAAGCACGTCCGCCGGACCTGAGTCCGAAATGACGCGCATGAAAAAGCCTCAAGATATACCAGGTTTGTGATAGCTTTGTACGAATACTTTTCCGTATACTTTAACTAGCGATGTTTTATACTGTGCTTTTTATAGTAAGGATAGGAAGTGACGGAAGCCCTGGACCAAGAAACCGGTAAAGATAAAAAACCCATACCCTTTTACTGGATAGTACAAACGAGCATTGAGATTCTCATCTTTATGGTTTTAGTAATCATCACAACCCTGCTCTTACAACCCCTGCAGGAAATCATGAAGAACCGTATGCTGGAACTCCGGAACAGCCTGATAGGCCAGATGGAAGTGCTCCTCGGGCGGAATATACGGTATGACTCCTGGGGGCCTTCCCTTTTGGGAACCTTGGATATACGAAACATCCGCATCTATGGAGAGGATGCATCGCCCCTAATAAGCATTGCCCGAGTCCGGATTTCCTATTCCCTCATCACCCTCATAAGCGGGGAAATTCCTCAATCCATTCGTTCAATACAACTGGATAGGCCCCTTATCGCAATAGATATGCAGCGGGATGCGGATTTACTCACGTTTTTTTCCGTTTTTACCGGGGAAAGGGCTGTTCCCGTAAGCCTTGCTGAGGTACTGAACCAGGAGGCCCGCCTCCAGATACGAGACGGGTCCTGTGGGATTATCGCCGGATCTGAACAGTATACCTTGGATGGGCTTGGGCTTGAGGCTTTCTTTGAACAGGGGATGCTCCGGTTTCAGGGTCAATGGAACGCCACGGCTGAGGTGGGCAGCCTGCTACCCGAACCTCTCACCGCCCGGATGGATTGTCGGATTACCGGAACATATACCGGGGATTTTAAGGAGGGCAGCGCCAATCTGCAGTTGAGTTCCATTTCAGGATCCTTAGGTTCCAAGGAGCAACGTTTCCGGATTCGGCCGATGGCCTTTACCCTGGCCTTGACAGAGCAAGGGCTGGCCCTTAAAAAACAGGCGGATCAAGCTCCCTTTGACTTCACCGCGGACTATGATTTCCGCTCCGGTCAGATCTCCGGGGCCTTAGAGTGCGAAGCGTTTTCTCCCCAAGCATTCCTGACCCTGGAAGGTCCCTTGAAGGACTATACTCAGTGGCTGGACCTCAGCACCTCAGGGAACGCCTCTTTTGTGTTGGATACGCTGCCGGGAACAGGGGGAATCCGGTATGACCTGAGCTTGGCAGGCCAGATTCCCCCGGATCTGTTGCCCGTGGGTCAGGGTTCATTTAGCATACAGGGCAGCGGTACAGGAACTGCCTTCACGTTTAGGAACCTATCCTTGCAGTTTCCCCAAGGGCATCTGCAGTACCAGGGGAAGCTCGGATTGAGCCCCTTTGCTCCTCAGGGTCAGGTCTCTATTTCCAATCTCAGCCTTTCCGGGACCGGCGCCATCGCGGGGCATATCCAGGTCTTTACCCGGAATCGGGAAATCGGATTTCAGGGAACCGAGCTTACCTTTGGGTCGGTGCCGCTCGTATCGTTGCAGGGATCCGTCTTCTTGGAAGAGAAGGGGCTTATGTTTTCGGTATCCTTGGACCCTTTGGGAAATAGGGATGGGGAAGTTACCGGGGATCCTCCCGTTGAAGCGGAAGAAGCGGAGGCTTCTGCTACGACCCATACGGATGGATTCGGATCCGTGGAGGGTTTTTGGGATTATGCGCCTCAGTACGGAGAAATACACCTGGTCCTTGATTCCTTTTCTGCCGTAGATATCCTGGCTCTGGTTCGACCCTTTCAAACCATACCGGAGGTGGCGGGTATGGCAGATCTGGTGGTATCCAGTACCCAGGGGACGGCGCTTCCCATGGACCGTATCAGGGTAAGTACCGAAGCCTTTGTGTCTACTGATTTTACACGCTTCTCCTATCATGCCCCCCATTTTATGGTTACCTATGCAGAACAGGGACCGGTCTTTACCGGGGTTATATCCGGTACAAACCAGTATGTGGAATGTACTGAAGCACAAATCCAACTCACCGAAGATCCGATTACCCTATCGGGTTATGCGGACCTGAGGAGCCTCGAAGGGGTGGCCTTCTCCCTGAGTGCATCCTATCGGGATAGACCCTATCACCTGGAAGGGATGATCCTGGATCGGCATTCCATCAGCATTCAAGGTTCATACGGCCTCAAAGCCTATATCAACATGACCGATTTTGGAGGCTATTCAGGGTATATTGAAGCGGAAAACATTCCCGTCCCCTACCAGGGACAGTTTGCCCGGCTCAGCCTGATGAGTTCTATCCGTTATGATACGCCGGACTTCTGGTATTTCGACCTGGATCACCTGGAACTGGCGGATTTGCATACTCCCCTCGCTCCCCGAATCGCCTTACGAATCACCGGTAGAGCGGATCAAAAGGGTGCGTCTTTCCCCGAAGTATTGTTTGATGATGGCCGAGGAGCCATGAGCGGCAACCTATCCCTTGTGTGGGACCGGCATTTTTCCGATATCTCCGGAGTCATGCACATGGGTACTGAGTCAGGGGAAGAACGGTATGATCTGGAAGCCCATTTCAAGGATAAACGGCTGCGATTGTACCTGGACGGTTCAAACATGCAAGTTCTGCGGTTTGTGAACGATCCCTATAATATGGTGGCTTCCGGGGACTTACGGGTTTCCTGGGATTCGATGGAGTCTTTTTCCGGGGAGGTACAGCTTGATTCCCTCTCCGCCGTGATTGCCGATACGCCGCTCCACATGAGCGGGTCTGGAACGATTAATCCCGAAGTATTGACCCTCCGTACAATGGGTATCCAGTATGGAGAACTGAAACTCCAGATGCCCTTTTTTCAGATAAACCTCCCGGAACAACGGGCAGAAGGGGGAGCTCAGATCCAGATGCTTGTTCCGGGAAGAGATTTGGATATGTCCTTTACCATAGGTATGGATTTTAAGCCTATTGATTCATGGTTCCGCATAGGGGAGGTAGCCAATGCCTTCACCGGGGTGATGCATGTGGAACAGGTTCGGTTTAATACCTTCCAGGAGAAGGAATCTTTTGACTTTGTCTTTTCCCGGACCAATTCGGTTATATCCATTTCAGGAGGCCCCCAGGATATGATCCGGATCCAGATCTCCGATAAGGGAGATTTTTACGCAGGCCTTTCTAATCCCTCCCCTATTCGGGGAACCCTGGTGGGTACGATTGGCGCAAAAACCATTGATGTCCAGGCCCCTGATGTATATGTGGATCTAGCTGCCTTGGGAGCGCTCTTTCCTGCAGAAATCCAGAAGATAGTCACGATTTCCGGGGGATTTGCCACTGCTTCGATACAGATATCCGGTTCCCTAGGGGATCCGGATTTTTTCGGGATTGCCCAGGGTTACAGTGTCCGGCTCCAGGTTCCCCAGTATGTAACCCAAGATATCCGGCCCGTTCCTATTACCGTAGTCTTGCAGGGGAATGAAATGTCCTTTGGCCCTATTCCAGCGGCAGTAGGTTCCGGCCAAGGTACGATTACCGGCTGGTTCCAGTTTGCCCGGTGGATCCCAAATACCTTTACCTTGACTATCCAAGTTCCTTCGGAAAGTCCCATCCCCTTTAATTATGACAGCCTGGGCATTGTGGTTCAGGGTATTACCTGGGGGACCCTCAAGCTATCCATGCAGGATTTTGTGTTTTCCATCCACGGGGACCTCGCAGCCCAGAATACAGAGATAACCGTGAATGCGGAAAAACTCGCCGCCGGATCCGATGGGATGGAACTCAATACCCCGTTCATCACGTCGATTGTTACGGATATCACCTTACATGCCGGTCGTAAGGTGGAATTTATATGGCCTACTAAGGAATTTCCCATTTTACAGGCCTATGCGGACCAGGGCTCGAGTCTCCGTATCACGAGTGATTCTGCCACCAATCACTATTCCCTTACAGGAGATGTGAATCTGCGTAGTGGAGAAATATTCTATTTTGAACGGAGCTTTTATCTTCGAGAAGGACTCCTCTCGTTTAATGAAAATGAAGTACAATTCGATCCCACCATCTCCGCTCGAGCGGAAGTCCGGGACCAAACGAGCGAAGGGCCGGTAACCATTTCTATGATAATTGATAACGCCCCCTTGCAGTCCTTCACCGCCCGGTTTGAATCTACCCCACCCCTTTCTCAGATAGAAATTTTTTCCATGCTTGGCCAGTCTATAGTAGGCGCGCCTACCGAAGGGAGTGATAAGGTCCAGTACGCCTTTCTTGCCTCTACCGCGGATATTCTCGCCCAGACCCAGCTCTTCAGGCATTTTCAACGGCGAATTCGAGATTTCCTTTTCCTGGATATGTTCTCCTTCCGTACCCAGCTCCTGCAGAATATCGTCTCCCAGTCTATCATACCGCAAGATGATGTCAATAGAAGCGTATTTGGTAACTCTTTTGATAATACCGCTGTTTTCTTAGGTAAATATATCGGACCTGATGTGTTTCTCCAGGTCATCACATCCCTGCGCTATAATGAACATCGACGGGATCTGGAAATGCTGAGCCCTGGAAATTTAAATCTCCCAGGAGGATATACCATTGAACCGGATATAGGTATGGAATTACATGGCCCTTTGTTTGATATACGGGTGAATGTAGTTCCCCGGCATCTGGAAGCCATGTTTGTCAATGATGTTTCATGTACCTTGACGTGGCGGCGTTCGGTGTTTTCTTTGGGTGATTTGTTTAAGTGAGGGTCCGTGGGTTCTTGTGCAGTACTTTTGAGGGTTTGGAGAGGCCGCCCTTCCGCCCATCAAAGGCGCTTCATTCGGACTAAAGTCCGCCAGAGGCCTCAGGTGGGTTTAATCGCAGTTTGATTTTTGGATATAATACATAAGGAGTGTACATGCGGGTAAGGGTGATAGTGGTTTTATGGGGGGTGCTTGTTTTTCCTGGGTTATCCCAAGAGTCGGTTGAATGGTATCAGGGAAAACCTATCAGAGATATTATATTTCAAGGCCTTAGACATGTCAGCGCTGCTGAGTTGGAAGGGGTGGTGGAGTCCTACAAGGGTCAGAGCTTTACAGACGATCTGTTCTGGGAACTTCAGGGGCGCCTCTATGCCCTGGAATATTTTGAGCTTATCACCCCCAGCGCAGTACCTGCAGATAGTTCCGGTGCTGAGGTTATCATCCGGTTTACCGTTACCGAACGACCCATCGTATCCAAGATCCAGTTTTTTGGAAATAATCATCTGCGGCGGAGCGAATTACGGGAGACCATTTCCTTAAAGGTCAACGAAGTGGTTAATCAGATCAAGCTGCAGGTAGATGAAAGAGCCCTCATCAATAAATACCTGGAAAAGGGGTTTCCCGATGTCAAGGTCCGTTCCGAAACCGAAGTGGGCAAGGATGCATCCATAATCGTGAACTTTTTTATTGAGGAAGGGGAAAAAATAGCCATTGAGGCCTTGCTTTTTGAGGGGAATTCGATTTTTTCAACCAGGACCCTCCGGGGCCAGCTTTCCTTAAAGATCAAGGGCCTCCTCAACGACGGCGCGTTTCAAGAAGCAAAACTCATTGCCGACCGGAATGCCCTTACCCAGTACTATCACGACCGGGGCTATATTGATGCGGCGGTTACCGATGTGGTCCAGACCACCCAAAAAGACGAAAAAGGTAATACCCTGATGACCATTACCTTCAGCATCTATGAGGGAAAGATGTACACCTTTGGGGGGGTGAGTTTTACCGGAAACCATATTTTATCCACCGAGCAATTAGCCGCCCAGGTCTCTTCCAAGTCCGGAACCGTGGTTAATGCCCGGCGGGTGGAGGCGGATCTCCAGCGGGTGGCGGATCTGTATTATGAAAATGGCTACATCTTTAATACCATAAGCCGGGATGAACTGCGGGATACGGAACGAGGGATCATCACCTACCAAATCACCATTGTGGAACAGGGCCGGGCGCATATTGAAAATATCCTGATCAAGGGCAACAAAAAAACCAAGACTCAGGTCATACTCAGGGAGATTCCTTTGGAGAGCGGGGATGTTTTTTCTAAGACTAAGGTCATAGAGGGAGTACGCAATCTGTACAATCTGCAGTACTTTTCTGTGGTGGCTCCTGAACCATCCCCAGGAAGCGCGGACAACCTGATGGACCTGGTCTTTACCGTGGAAGAACAACCCACCACGGATCTGCAATTGGGCTTGACCTTTTCCGGCACCTCGGATCCCGACCAGTTCCCCGTGTCAGTGCTGTTCAAATGGAACGACCGTAACTTTTTCGGCTATGGAAACATGGTCAGCGCAGAAATACAGGCATCCCCTGACACCCAGAGTATCGGCCTGGGATACACCCATCGATGGCTCTTCGGGCTTCCCCTGTCAGGCAGCTTTGATCTTACCTTCCAGCATAGTACCCGCCGGGCGGCCATAGATATGATGGCTCCCTATTTCAATGGGGATGAAACCTATGCCTATCCTGACGGATTTACCTCCTATGGGGACTATTACAATGCCAGTAAGATTCCTCCTAATGAATTTCTCATGAACTATGATCAGTATCGTATCTCTGTGGGTTTCTCTTCGGGATACCGGTTTAGTACCTTCTTGGGCAACCTTGGAGTTGGCGGGGGGGTCCGTACGGGGTTTATTTTTAACTCCTACGATTCCCAGGTGTACCGTCCCTTTGATCCCGCCATCAGGAACCGGAATAACCTGTGGACTCCGGCCAATTCGGTTTGGACCAGCGTGTCTTTGGATCAGCGGGATATTTATTATGATCCTTCCACGGGGTATTATGGGATTCAGCGGCTGGGCTACTATGGGATTTTCCCGATTGAACTGGAACATTATGTCAAATCCGATACCAAGGCAGAGTATTTTCATACCCTCCTGAACCTCCCGGTGGGGGAGACCTGGGCATTCAAAGTGGTATTCGGTATTCATTCGGGGCTGTCCTTCATATTCCCCCAGCCTTTCCGGGATGATCTGCCCATTGAATCGGTGAATATGCTGGCCGTGGACGGTATGTTTACGGGCCGGGGCTGGAGCAGCGAGTATTACAACAAGGGGCTGGCCTTGTGGGAAAACTGGGCGGAACTCCGGATGCCCCTGGTTCCGGGGATCCTCGCCTGGGACTTGCTGTTTTTTGATGCCGCCGTGGTGAAAGAAAGTCCCTGGGCTTTTTTTCACCGCTTGCAGATGGAAGATATGCGCTTTAGTCTTGGTTCAGGACTGCGGTTTACCATACCCCAGTTTCCCTTTAGGCTCAGTTTTGCCAAACGGTTCAAAGTGGTTGATGGAACGCCGCAGTGGCAGGAAGGGGGTATTGGGGGCTTAGATTTCGTGATTTCTTTTGTGTTGTCTACCTATTAAGGGTAAGGGGATTATGGAGAAGGACAAGGGGATAGCAAAATGAAAAGCAGGAAACGCATAAAAAAATGGGGGTTTGCCTTATTCCTCATCGGTTTAGTCTCGCAGCTTGATGCACAACAGCTTACCCGTTTTGCGGTGGTAGATCTTTCCCAGGTCTACATGGCATTTTTTCGGGATTCCCGGGCGGTCCGGGATTGGGAGGAGCGCAGCGCCCGGGTTCAGACCGAAATTGACCGGATGAGCCGGGAAATTCAGGACTTGAAAAACTCCCAGCTCAGCGCGGAAAACCGGGGAGATCGGGAACAGGCCCTTCGTTTTGAACATGAGGTATACCGGAAATCGGAATACCTGAAAGAGTATTATAAAATAAAAACCGCTGAATTAGAGGATCAAAAGAGTAAACTTACCCAATCCGGGGCTTTCTTGAATCAGGTCAACAATGAGATCCGCCTTATTGCCGAAAGCGAAGGGTACAGTATGGTACTCTCCTTAAAAGAGAATACAGGCATACTCTGGTATAGTCCAACCGTGGATATTACGGATAAACTCATTCAAAGTCTGCGTTCCAAGGTAGGCCGGTAAAACCGCAGAGGGCCGGTAGGGATAATCCCAAGCCCTCACAAGGAGGAGCTATCAGTTCTATCCAAACCAGCCCGATGCTGGAGCAATACAGACGAATCAAAAGGGATCATCAAGGAGAGGTGCTTTTTTTTCGCCTCGGAGATTTTTATGAAATGTTTTCCGATGATGCCCTGGAAGTGTCTGCATTGCTTAATCTCACCCTCACCAGCCGCAATGGGCTGCCCATGTGTGGCATTCCCTATCATGCGGCGAGGTCCTACATTGCCCGGCTCTTAAAACTTGGAAAAAAAATAGCGATTTGTGAACAAGTCGCGGAAGCTTCCAAAGGAAAGGCATTAATTGATCGGCAAGTGGTAGAAGTCATCACCCCAGGTACCACGGTGGAAGAGGATTACCTGGACAAGGGGAGCCCCAACTATTTGGCGAGTCTTGCATTAACCGAAAAAAATGCCCTCTCTTTTGCCTATATAGACCTGTCTACCGGCGATTTTCATGTTACCTCATTTCCCTTGGAGGAAGGAGCGGAGCAGCTCCGTCAGGAACTGGAACGGCTCCAGATAAAAGAGATACTCCTCCAGGAGTCCCTCCTGGAAGAACATGGCGCGATTGAAGGGGCAGTGGCGGATAGAACCGGTTTAGTGGTGAACCGCTGGGCGGATTGGCTCTTTGATCGGGATCGGAGCCGAAAACGGCTGGAAAAGCAGTTCGGCACCTCCAATCTCAAAGGCTTTGGATTGGGTGAAGGGATGCCTGAAATTATCGCTGCCGGGGCCTTGTTATATTACTTGGATGATACGGCTAAAACCCTTATCCCTCATGTACGGGCCATCAGGGTATACCGGGATACGGAATATGTGGGGATTGACGAATCCACCCAGCGTAATTTGGAGCTCCTCAGAAATGTACGGGATGGAGATGTCCGGTTTTCCCTCTTTGAGGTGTTGGATGAAACCCGGACTCCTATGGGACGGCGGCTGCTCAAACGCCGGCTCCTTCACCCGCTGCGGAACCTGCAGCTTATCAATAAACGGCTGGACATGGTGGAAACCATGTACCGGGATCAGCGGCGTTTGGGAGCTTTCCGGGAGCTTTTAGGGAGGACTCCAGACCTGGAACGGCTCAGTTCCCGGCTTGCCATGGACCGGGCCCACGGCAAGGATATGGTAGCCATTAAGAACGCGCTGGTGCTGTTTCAGGCCATCAGAGAAGTCGAGGAAGAACTTACCTTCAATGACCTGCCCTTTACCTTTGAATCTGAGGAGGCTTCTTCCCTGGATGGCTCAGGATTTGCCCGGCTCATGGAACTGCGGGATCTGCTGGAAGCGGGACTTGCAGAGGATCCTTCCATACTGCTCACCGAAGGCAACCTCATCCGGCAGGGGTACAGCCCGAAATTGGATAACCTGCTCAAGCTCAGGGATGATGGACGGCAGCTTTTGGAGGATTACTTGGAAGAAGAACGGGAAACCACGGGGATTCCCAGTCTTAAGATCCGGTATAATCGCCTCATTGGGTATTTCTTTGAGGTTACTAAGGCACATCTTGCCAAGGTTCCTCCCCGTTTTATCCGGCGTCAGGGTATTGTGGCGGGAGAACGGTTCACTACCGACCGGCTTGCAGAGTTGGAATCAGCTATTAACGGCGCCTCTGAGCAGGTAATTGAGCTTGAGAAAAAGCTCTTCTTGGAATTACGGGATAAGGCCAAAGCCTGTTTGGGCGTCTTAGCCGCGGCAGGACGGCGTATCGCGGAATTGGACATTGCCCAATCCTTGGCACGAGCAGCAACCATCCGGGGCTGGATTCGACCGATAGTGGATACAGAGAACCGGCTTAAGATCCTTGAGGGCCGACACCCCGTGGTAGAAGCCCATGTACCCAATGGAGAATTCATCCCCAATGATATACTCCTAGACGGAGCGGGGGTTTCCTTTGCCCTGATCACCGGCCCCAATATGGCGGGTAAGTCAACCTATCTCCGGCAAACGGCGATGCTTACTATTATGGCTCAGATGGGTAGTTTTGTTCCGGCCCGAGAGGCCCTTATCGGTATGGTGGATCGGATTTACTGCCGGGTAGGGGCTTCAGATAACCTTGCCCGAGGGGAATCAACTTTTCTGGTGGAAATGAACGAGACCGCCTATATCCTTCATACGGCCACAGAACGGAGTTTGGTGATCATGGACGAGGTGGGAAGAGGAACCGGAACCAATGACGGCCTTTCCATTGCCTGGGCAGTGAGTGAAGAATTGCTGGACCATATCCAATGCAGAACCCTGTTTGCCACCCATTTTCATGAACTGTCTCTGATATCCCACAAACGGATGGCTAACCGTTCTATGGAAGTGCTGGATCAAGGAGGGGAGATTATCTTTTTGCGGAAACTCAAAGAAGGGCCGGCAGCAGAATCCTATGGACTGCATGTGGCCCGTCTTGCAGGCTTGAATGAACGGGTTCTCCACCGGGCAAATTGTATCCTGGAGCGCTTGGAAGAAAGCGGTAAGGCCCTGCAGGAGGTTCTGCCCCAGGGAGCGGATCCGAGTCTTAAATCGTCTCTGAAACCCCTTCCTGTATTGCCAGAGGAGTCTCCTCATACCGGGCTTGATCAGGTCAAGGTGCTACAATTGATTGAGCAGCTTGCTGAGCTTGATCCGGATCGGATAAGCCCCCTGGAAGCCTTGGGTTTGATCCATACCTGGAAACAGTGGTTTACGGGAACCCTGGTTCCTCGGAGTCCCCATAAGGTTCGGCGGACGGTTCCCCCAGAACAAGGACCCTCCCTCTTTGAATCTTTTTAGCGCATGGTACGGGCCATACGGAGAAAGCAGCCTTCCGCAGCAGATGGGTTAATAGAGTTGTTCAGAAACCTCAGTTTCTGAACAACTTCCGCTTAAAAAACAGCAAAATGCGGAGCATTTTGCAAGACTTGTTCGATAACCAACCGGGTTATTGAACAAGTCCAATAAG
>JAIRLU010000227.1 GCA_031259215.1 Treponema sp.
CGGGGGAGTTCTCCCCGCCCCCGGGGGAATTCCCCCCGTCCTCGGGGGAGTTCTCCCAGTCCTCGATGGTGCTCCCCCAGTCCTCGGGGGAATTCTCCCTGCCTATGGGGACGGCTCCCTTGCTTATGATGGAATTTCCTCTGCCTGAGCAGGATCTCCCTAAACCTGCGGAGGAGTTCCGTAAACCTGGGGAAGCGAACCTTCTCTATAACCTGGAGTGAATCCTCGCTATAAGCTGAGGGAGAGCGGTTCATCGAGGGGCTGCCTCTTTTTCTATCCCAGGCCCTTCGGTAAAATAAGCCGGCATATCAAAGTCCAGAAGCGCTCCTTCTCGAAGCCTTTCCCGCAAGCCCAGAAACCGCTCATTAATCGCCGATAGGAACGCCAGGTTACGCCGTTCCGCTGGGGTGGTTTGGATGACCTCCCGCACTGCTCCTCTTTGGATGCAGAGCCGCCGGTCTCCCAAAAGGGCCAACACCGGATCGTGGGTGGAGACGAGGAGGATCTTATCTTCCCCAACCAGCAATTCCAAAGCCCGTTGCCGGTCAACTCCGGCATTTTCCAGTTCATCAATGAGCACCACCGGTGAAGGGCTCAAGAGGGCCGTATCGGCAATCATCAATGACCGGGACTGGCCCCCTGAAAGCTGGGTCAGAGGCATATCCCCCTGTATCGCTTCCCCGGTCAGTTGATTGGCACAGCGCAAAATCCGGTCCACCAGGGCTTCCTCAGGATCCAGGCACCGGCTTTCTCCGTGCATGAGGATAAATTCCCGGACTGAAATATCCATAATGAAATGCATGTTCTGCGAAAGCTGGGCCACCATACGATTCCCGATAGCAAAACGCTGTGCTTCCCCTGGAACCTGGTGATCCAGCAGGACCCGCCGCCCTGTAGGCGTATCCCCTTGAGCAAGACAACCGATATCCTCAAGAAGCCGGCTTTTTCCCGCACCCGTAGGACCTACGATACAGAGGATATCTCCCCGGTTTAAGGTCAAGTCCAGGACTTCAGGGTACCCTTCCTTGTCATACCCTCCCAAAAGGGTCAAACTATGCATGATTCATCCTCTGGGGAAGCACCTATCGGGGGTATGGGGATTTTCCGGGCAGGAAAGCTGCTTGAGGTATAATCTGGGCCGATACGGGTTTCTCCAAAGCAATAAGAACAGAGGGCCACTGGTAGGGGAAAGCGGATCTTCCCATGTTCTAGGCTCGTCGTTTCAGGGGCGTTTTTAAGCTGCCGGGCCAGCTCAAAGGTCCCCTGTCCGGTAAGGCCGTTGACAAACAATACGTTTGCCTTCTGGTTTGCCTTACGCACCCGAAAGGCAAAGACCTCCCGTTCGGCTGGAGAAACGATATCTCCCTTGGTTATTATCACCATATCGGCAAAGATCAGCATCGGCCCGATCTTCTTGGGCGTATGGACCCCTGCAAGACAATCAATGATGCAAAGCCCGGTTACCCCTCGAATATGCGGGGAACAACGGTTGCAAAGCCCCGCGCTTTCGCTAAAGAGGAAGTCCAGTCCTTGAGCATATCCCCATTCCACGCAATCCTGAATGTTGATGATGTAATAATGATCCGGACACAGGTTACCGGCAATTCCCCGGAGGACCGGGATGCCTTTTTTCCGGTATAGCCCATCATCCTCAGTAGCAATACAGTCAAATTTGACGGCTCCCAGGGTAAAGCCTTCCCGCATGAGGTGTTCTGCGGTTTTAATCGCCGTAGCGGTCTTTCCTGCCGAAGGAGGACCTGCAAAGGTGATAAGTTTCATGGCTCTTTCGTGCCTTCCGAGGGCTTGCGGAAAAGGAGCCAGTCACCGCTCTCCTCGTGGATACACCGAGGAACTCCCATGTCCAGGCGCTCCATAACCTGGGCGTAATCCTCAGGAGTAGCGCCTTGAGTTCTCTTTTCCTGCTGTTCTCCAAAATCTTCCTGGTTACGCACCGACATATTTTGGTAGATTGCGGTTTTAAGCTGAGCAGTTCCATATCCTCCTCCTAAAATAGCCGCTCCTCCAGGGGCCAGGATCCGCCATATCTCCTTAAGGCTGGCTTCCTTTTTCCAGAACCACATAGCCCCCCGGCTTAAAACCAGATCCATCGAAGCGTCAGTCAGCGGCAGGGCATGAACATCACCCCAGAGGGCGTGGATACATCCCCGGGCTTCCTCAGGAATACGCTGGTCAGCGATTGCTACTGCATAGGGATTAACGTCCAGCAGGATCACGGTTCCCTCAAAACCCTTTGCCACTGCCAGACCCAGATGTCCGCCACCACAGCCAATATCCAGGCACCGCCCCCGGTGTACTCCAGCCAGTTCCAAAAGCCGGGAAGCGATCACCGGATAAATAGGGGCAAAAACCTCTTCCGCTACCCGGTCAAATTCGAGGGCTTTTTCAGCCATAGGAGTATCGTGCATAACCGAACGTTCCATAGGGTACCTCTTACTTTTCTCATATCCCTGAAGGGTTTTCACAATCTGACCTGTTGAAAAATCTGTACCTTAACAAGGATGGCCTACCATCTCTGGAGTGAGACCCACCCGTTTACCGGTTTCAAAGATGAAGGCGGTTTGATTCTCTCCGGTTACAATGGCCCTGCACAAATCCGGATCCGTAACTACAAAGCCCTGGAGGTCCCGTACTCCCCAGCGAAAAAGGGAGGGGGCCAAGGGTACGCTGGGGCCTACCAGGATAAGTCCAGTATGACAGGAAAGTTCCAGGAGCCGTGGCAGGGTCTTATTGGTGAGGGTTACCCCAGTGGCAAAGACATAATCTTGGAGGGGCAGCAGGAACTCACAGGCAGAATCAGGATAATCCCCAGGAACCGGTCGCTTTTCCAGGATGGAAAGCTGACAGATCCCCCCTAAAATCCGTTCCAAACGGTAAAAATGACCGATTACGGCAACTTTTTTCCCGGCTACCTGATTTCGGTACGCAGTGAAGGCGTCATCGCCGTTTCCCTGCAGGGATAAAGCCACTGAAGTATGCTCCGGAGCGCTCCAGTAGGCGTTAATCGCCGCGACTCCCAGACTGGCTTCGGCAAAATTCCAAGATTTCGCTGCTGCAGCCAATGCACCCAAGGCCATTCCTACACAGGAGACCGGCAGATGAACCGGACGAGTCTCAATGGCCAGGGTCATGGCAAGCCCCACCCCTTTACCGGAACGAACCATGGTCCAATGCTTCCCCTGAATAGCCTCGTCCACCTGGTAATCCGGTGGAATCCCTTGGATAAGTTCGTCATACAGGGTCCAGAGAACCGCTTCTTTTTCCTGGTTCATAGGATCCACTTTAGCATAAC
>JAIRLU010000265.1 GCA_031259215.1 Treponema sp.
CTCCCATGACCAGGATTACCGCCGGTGAAGACGGAACTCTCAAGGCCTTTCTGGAGAAACTGCAAAAACTCCTTGACACCGGGGGCTACAAGTATGTGGAAGATAGCATCAACGAGGAATTTGCCCAGGGGCTTTCCGCTATGGTCATCATGTCGTCTTCCAGAATAGGTACCATGAATCGTCTGATGCCCGGCAAGTACATGACCGCCTTCCTGCCCAAGGTTAATACGTGGGATTCAGGCGGCGCGGCGGTTGGCGGAAGCTGCCTTAGCCTGTTTAACCGGGGCGAAGATGATCGCCTCAAGGCCGCCTGGGATGTTATTCAGTGGTGCGTATCCCCGGAAAGCCAATACGCCTTCTCTATCGCCTCCGGCTACATCCCGGTGAACACGGCTTGCGAAACCATGCCGGAAATGCAGGCCTACTACCAGAAAAACCCTCAGTACAAGGTGGCGCTGGATCAGATGAAGGCCTCAAACCCCCTCGCCCAGGAACCCCTGGACCTGACCTACAACGAGATCAACGGCATCATCACCGAAGTCATGCTGGAATTCTGCCAGAGAAAACTTGATGTAAACAGCGCAGTGGCAAAAATTGTTGCAAGCTGTAATGCTTCTCTTGCTGAGTACCACGCGGCTAATGACTAAGAAGCGCGCTGCAATCCGGCTGGTGGTAAGCGATTTAGACGGTACCTTGCTTGATCCGGAACGGCAGATGTCCCAGGAAGCGGTAGATGCCGTTGCGGCTCTCAAGGAACGAAGGATAGGATTTAGTTTTATTACCGGGCGGCCTCCCTATGCGGTGAAACCCTTTGCATTGCGGGCAGGCGTCAAGGGGCCTTTGGCGGGTTGTAACGGCGCCCTTATTTTTGAGGGGGAGAAAGTCCTGGCGCGGCATTCCTTCCGGATGGAGCCTCTGCGGACACTGCTGGAAGAGGCGGCGGCGCAGGGGATGACGGTGCTGTTTTATTCAGGCGGCAGGGAATACTGTCTTGAGGAAACCGAATGGACCCGGAGCCGCCTGATGCCGGCCTGGCGGCCGGACTGGGAGAAGGGAGAACCGGCGGAAAAGGTCAATATCTTTTCGGAAGAAAAGGCCCTGTCCTTCGCTGCCCTGCTTCCTCAAATCAAAGTCCTGGCGGAATCCTATTCCATCGCCGTTTACGGCTCTTCCGGTTGCGAGATTGTGTCCAGGGCGGTGAACAAGGCAAGCGCCCTGGCGGAACTTTGCAAATTGTACAACGTGCTGGAGGAAGAAACCCTTGCGATTGGGGACAATGAAAATGACACCCCCATGCTGAAGGCCGCGGGTATTGGCGCGGCGGTAGCCAACGCGGTGGAAAGTACCAAGCGGGCGGCGGATTACATCTGCCGGGAAAGTTATAGTGGCGGCGTTGTGGAGGCCATACGCCGCTTTGCTTTGACGGATGAATGCCGATGAATCTTGCCGTATCTACCAATATTCTGTACGAACGGACAGAGGGCAGCCGGATTTCCATGAGGGAAAGTATCCGCGCCTGTGCCGCCGCAGGATACCGGTATCTGGATTTTGGATTTCCGGAATTAAAGCTGAGCTCTCCCTTCTTTTGTTCTTCGGAATGGAAGGCGGAAATCGAGGGGTACAGCCGCCTTGCGAAAGAACTGGGGCTCGGTTTTGTGCAGGCCCATGCGGTCATCGTGGATTTCTGCAATCCCCCCGGGGGCGGCGAAGAAGACTTGGAACTTTTCCGACGCAGCATTCAGGGCGCAGGGATGCTGGGTGTTCCGTGGATTGCCGCCCATCCCTCCACCGGAGTTTCCGGCGGAAAGCGGACGGAGGATACCCATGAGCGGAACATCGCCTTTTTCCGGGAAATGGCGGATTATGCCCTGTCTTTTGGTGTTGGTATTGCCATTGAAAATATGTGGGGAAAAACCTCGGAAGGTTTGAGCCACTATGCCATCCGGGCCGAAGAACTACTGCGGCTGATTGAGGATATCGACAGGGAAAATGTAGGCGCCTGCTGGGATGTAGAACATGGCAGCGTGGAAAAGCTGGATCAGGGAACCGCCATCCGTCTCTTGGGCAGGCGGCTAAAAGCCACTCATGTTTCCGATGAAACAGGTCCGAACAATATTCACATCCTGCCCTATTCAGGCTTTGTTAAATGGGAAGAGGTACTAAAAGCTCTTGCCGATATTGATTACCCGGGGGCCTTTGCCTTTGAGATACAGCACTACCTTCCCGCCATGCCAATGGAATTGGTTCCCCCGGCCATGAAATTTTCCGTCCAGGTGGGCAGGCATCTTCTTTCCCGGTTTGAGTGCCTTCAAAAAATATAACGGCAAATTTCTTCCCGCCTTTATATTTTTAAGCGGTTGTTGGCGAAGCTTTGGTTCGACAGAAACTGAAGTTTCTGAACAACTCTATTGTCTTTACAGGATAATTACCGGAACCCGGGGAAGACACAGGAAGGCCGGCTTAGGAGAGGGGCGTTATTTTTATTCCCGTTTGAGCAATAGCTTTGCGTTCTTCTTTATCAAAGACCTTGTCCGTAACCAGATAATCCAACTCCGAAAGGTGGGCTACAGACAAAATAGCTGCCTTTCCAAATTTGCTGCTGTCTATCATTAAGACACTTTCTTTGGCAGAAGCGATTGCCCCTTTCTGAAAGACCACATCATCATCATAATAGCCGGTAAGGATAAGATCCTCCGAAAGAGCGGCGCCGCTGATAAAGGCCTTGTCGACATGAAAATCGCCAAGCATTTTAGCGGTCTGGTAGCCCAGAACGGAATATTGGGCCGGGTGTACCCAGCCGCCCAGAAAAAACAGTTTTTGGCATCTGCGCCCTCCTTCAAAGACGGCGGCGATGGAAAAAGAATTGGTAATAACCACCAGAGTTTCCGACAGTTCGGGCTCAAGGGCTAGGGCTTTTGCCAACTCCAAATTTGTGGTACAGTTTTCCAATAAAACCGAATCGTTTTTTTGAATCAGGCATAAAGCCCCCTGGGCGATCCGCTTCTTTTCTTCAGCGTTTATGGTTACCCTTAGGTCGAAGGGGATTTCGCTTGCGGTCATATTGGACAGGGCTACGCCGCCATGTACCTTTATGATGAGCCCCTCCAGAGCCAGGGCGTCTAAATCCTTTCGCATGGTTTCGGAAGATACCTTCATGATCTCAGCCAGTTGGATAGGAGAACTTATCGGCGCCCACGCCAATATATCTAGTATTTTTTTGCGCCTCATATCCTGCTTGCCAGCCATATCCCGATCCCCCTTCCGCCTCGATCTTATATGTGGAGCTTTCCCAAAACCAACCGAGTTTTGGGAACAGGTTGCATATCATAGCATCGGTAATGTTTAATGTCAAAGGATGAAGACTTCTAATCCAGGGTGAGCGCATTACATGAGATCAGGAAGCATATAACCACGAACAGATACAAACCAAACGAACTGGTATGTTGACCGGGCTTCATAATCGCTGCAATTCGACAGAGTGCTTTACCGTTCGTGGTTGTTTGTATGGGCGGACTCAGGTCCGACGTGGTTGATTTTCTTCAAAGATAGGTGGTTGTGCGGAATGTGCAGGGGCGAAAATTGTATATACGCTGGCCCTGGGGGAACCCTCCTCCAGGATACACCAAGAGAAAACTTCTCGGGAGGCTGGGGACCGGTTATTCCGCTTCGGGGAATAAGCCTAGGTTAACAGCAGGATTCCTTTTCGCAGGCTGAAAATCCGATGCATGGGCCCGCGGATAGAGCAAAACCAGGAGCCCTTGGGAAGTTTCACCTCCTTTCTTTAAAGAAAAGGCCCCTTATACCTTGAACCTTCCTATAGTATGTTCCATCCGGTGTACCAGATCCCCATTCTGCGCAGCAATAAGCGAAATATCCTTAGTCTGTACTCCGACTTTATTAATGCCCACAACCATTGCGTCGGTATTCGCCGCAACCTGGTCTGCGGCATGTTCCAGCCGTTCCATGGTGTCCACCATAACCTCGTTTTCCCGGGTCATTTCACTGGAGCTTGACCGTACCGTAAGGCTTATGTCATTAATCGACGTTATCGCGATAAGTATCTGCTCGGAAACGAACTGCTGCTCATCCATCGTCTGGTTAACCCCGGTTACCAGTGTACCCAGTCCATGGATCCTTTGGTTGAGATCACCAAAGGATTGTTCTGTAATCAAAGAAGATTGTACTATCCCGTGGATACTCTCCTGTATCACCCGTAGTTTTCCCTTTATGGTTTTAGACTGAGCCCCCGCGGTTTCCGCAAGACGCCGGATCTCATCGGCTACCACGGAAAATCCTTTGCCCGCTTCCCCTGCATGAGCCGCCTCAATCGCTGCATTCATAGCCAGCAGATTCGTCTGAGCTGCAATCCCGCCGATGACGGTATTCGCCTCCAAAAGTCCTTCGGACTGTTCCGAGATGTGGAGGATCCGCTGTTTTGCCTGATTTTGAGTAGCTATCCCTTGGGCTGATACTTCCAGAATAACGCGAAACTCCTTGGCAATATTCGATATCGTGATAGAGATGGCATGGATGTTTCTTACCATCTCTTCAACTGAAGCAGATGCTTGTGCAATGGCGCTGGACTGATCGATGATGAGCTTGTCCAGTTGGGAAAGTTGCCGGCTCGTATTCTCGATAGTCTTTACGGAGGTGGTCATATTTGTTTTATGCGCTTGTAGTTGTTTCTGTATCTGCTCAACCAGGTTTCCCATCTTTTCCGCCTCGCTACTGGCTCCCTGGGTACGGATCTCCAAATGGGCAGCGGATGAGCTAATCTGCTGCTGCACCTCTTTCATCTCGGTAATAAGCGCGGCAAGTTTTTCCAGGAAATCATTAAAATCCTGTACCATAGTACCGATTTCATCGTTTCGTTGTATGGCAAGCCGCTTACCGAGATCCGCAGAACCTCCGGAAAGTTCCTCAAAATGAGCGGCTACTATCTGGATAGGACGGCCGATCCATCGGCCGAGCAGGACTGCAGCCCCGGTCGCCAGCACGAGGGCGGATACCATGATCAGCACCAGGATGCGGATAAGGCTCTGGAAGGGCTCAAAGAAGGCCTCCGGGGTAATACACACGCTCAGTTTCCAGTGATACTCATCGGAAACCAGGGAAGAAAACGCCAAGAAGGTATTATGAGCAGGATCTGCAAAGGTTCCTATGGTTTCTTTGTGGGCAAGTATATCCTTTGCCAAGGCGGATAATCCTTTATAGCCTGCGGTCTCATCCCCTTGGGTAATAGAGAGCTTCATAATGATATCCTTCTTTCCTGAGGAAAAGACCAGGCCGGTACTATCAATAAGGGATGCGTAACTGGTTTTGCCTATGCTTATCTTGTTTACCGATTCCTCTATCCGGGTAAGGATCATCTCCGTAACCAGTCCCGCCCGGGTTCTTCCCCTGCTGTCCTTGATGGTTTGGGCTATCATAATACAAAGATTACCGGTTTTCTGAGAAATAAGGGGATTAGTGATGAATCGCTCCATACCGTGATTGAAAATTCCCTGGGCATAGGGACGATCAGCCGCATGGACATAGTTCCCTGGAGTAGTCGTGGCTCTGCCATCGGGCCATACGATAAACACGTTAGGAACGTCCCTACCCAGTCTCCCTATCAAGGTATATGCGGCTTCTTCCACCTCGGCCTCGGTTCCAGAGACAAATACCGGTTGCATGGATATGGTAGACAGCAGTCGCCCATAGGAGGTGATGATTTCCTGGATCTCAGCACTCCGGGCTTGGACAATCTGCATACTGAAATTATGGAGCAGGGTCTCCATACTGGACCGGACTCGGAGCCCCACCAGGGCAAAAATACCCAACAGTGTGATAAACAGTAAAAGTCCCATGGAAAGAGCTATCCGGAAACCGATAGATTCATGGTGTTTCATAGAACTTCCTTGATTTTGTTGAGAAAACAACCGCGGAAGCCATAAAAAACCATGCTTTTTAACCAGATTCCCCGGTTTCCTGGGGTTTTGTAATTAAAAATCTCGTTTTTTTTAAACTCGAAGTCCCGCCTTACCAATAGAAAAGTAGGGGGGGGGGGGGGGGGGGTTATATAAAACACGGCTATTTGCATATTAAGCGCCTTTTTTAAAAGGAAAAAAACAATTTTAAAAAAATAAATTGTCGGACGAGT
>JAIRLU010000061.1 GCA_031259215.1 Treponema sp.
TTGTTGATACGGGTGTGAATTTCGTACCATACTCCTTGTTTGAGCAAACGTAATGGTCTCATAGAGTATAGTAGGGATGGACCAGGGATTTTGCTTTACGAGGGTTGCAGGGAAACGAGCAATCTCCGAACCAATGCTTCTCCAAATACCCCTTACTATTTTTGTGGGTCAAGTTTAGATAAAGAAGGGTAGGTTTCCTGGGAAACCTACCCCGCCCTCGGAGAGGACTTATGTCTGCAGTACCGAAGGATCATAATCCCCAGGAGGTACATACCCTAAAAGGCTCATACAGGTCGCGGCCAGGGAACTAATCCCCAGGCCTTCCCGTAAAGCCCCTTCATAGGGTTCCCTGAGGTATTCTCCCTTATACTCAGGATCGTAGATGATGCAGGGCACCGGATTGAGGCTATGACTGGTCTTGGCCTTAGGGCTTCCATCGGCCTTGTACACGACTGCCCCGGTTTTCTTCTGATGCTCAAACATATCGTCCGAGTTGCCGTGGTCTGCGGTGATAACCAGGATGGCCCCTGCTTCCTGGGCCGCCTTGGCAAGCCGTCCCAGTTGGAGGTCCATCCCTTCCATGGCGCAAATCACCGCCTGATATATCCCGGTATGACCTACCATGTCCCCATTGGGATAGTTGAGCCTGATGAAATCGTACTTCCCAGAACCCATGGCCTTAACCACCACATCGGTGATTTCCGCACATTTCATCCAGGGCCGCTGCTCAAAAGGCACCACATCGCTGGTGATCTCCTGGTAGGTTTCCAGGACCTCGTCGAATTTTCCGGTCCGGTTGCCGTTGAAGAAATAGGTTACATGGCCGTACTTCTGGGTCTCGGAGATGGCCAAAGTCCGCACTCCCGTGACAGCCAGGTATTCCCCCATAGTCCGGTTGATGGATGGAGGGCTCACCAGGTAGCGCTTGGGTACATGGGTATCCCCGTCGTATTCCATCATGCCCGCGTAACAAACCTTAGGCCGGCAGCCTCGGTCAAAATGACTGAAGCTTTCTTCCTCAAAGGCAGCGGTGATTTCCAAGGCCCGGTCCCCCCGGAAATTGAAGTACACCACCGCATCGCCGTCTTGGATGGTCCCAATAGGAAGCCCCTGGTCGGCCACGGTAAATTCCTTGAGGTCCTGGTCGATGATGCCAGGAATTTCCCGGCGATAGGTTTCCACGGCTTCCCGGGCCGAGGCGAATTGCCGGGCTTCCCCGTGGACATGGGTCTTCCAGCCTCGTTCCACCATAGTCCAGTCCGCACCGTAGCGGTCCATGGTGATCCACATCCGGCCTCCCCCAGAGGCGATCCGGGCGTCAAAGTCCGGGGACTTCTGGGCCTGTAAAAAGGCTTCAAAAGGCTCCAGGTAGTCCAGGGCGCTGGTTTCCCCCACATCCCGGCCATCAAAGAGGACATGGATCCGCACTTGTTTGATCCCTTCCTGTTTTGCCCGCTGTATCATCGCCTTGAGGTGATCCAAATGGCTATGCACATTACCGTCTGAAAAGAGGCCGATGAAATGCAGGGTTCCCCCAGAACCCTGCACGGCAGAGAGCAGGTCTTTCCAGGCCTGACCTTCAAACATCGCCCCGCTTTCAATGGATTGGGAGACCAAGGCCGCGCCTTGGTTAAAGACCCGTCCGCAGCCCATGGCGTTGTGCCCCACCTCGCTGTTGCCCATATCATCATCTGAGGGAAGACCCACGGCTTTTCCGTGGGCTTTTAATCGGGTATGGGGATTTTGGGCTTGCAGGGCCGGGAGATACTGCATTTGAGCCGCGGCTACGGCATCGCCCTCCTTGTATTTGCCGTACCCGACTCCATCCATGATGACCAGCACCACCGGACCCCGGCGACCTTTCCATGCAGGATTTTTCTTGAGACTTTCCAACCAACACTCCTTCGTTACTACTAGTAGGATCCTTTTTCACAACCACGGTTAATGCGGATCTCCGATCCGGCGGACTTCAGGTCCAGCGGACCTCTGAGCCGATGAAAAAGGCTTCGGAAAAACCTGTCCAAAAACGGGTTTTTTCTTTAATTACGGACTGTTTCACATCTGACCTGGTGAAACAGCCCCATATACTTGTAGTATAATGAGAAGGGGGCCTTAAAACCAGCCCAAGGCAGTGGGCCCTCAGGTTGCCGCGGCAGGTATGGGGGCGGTAGGTCTCCGAGGCCCTATGCCAAGCAGTAGCCCGATGAAGGCCGTAACCTGCCCTGCGGCTTGCGGTCTGGGCCCTTATCTAACAGAGTTGTTCGGAAACCTCAGTTTCTGAACAACTTCCGCTTAAAAAACGATAAAAAACGTGGATTTTATTAAGGAATCCACGTTTTTTGGAGACTTGTTCGATAACCAACCGGGTTCTCGAACAAGTCCAACGAGTCAGGGGCGGGGCCTTTTTGGAGCCCGATTTTGCCTGTCCAACAAGGTCATTCGGAAGGGGGCTTTTGGGTGATGGGAGTGTATATCCTGTGCGAAATTTACTTGACATCTGTTTTTTTGAGGTTTATATAGTTTTTATGAGGATCCGTTCCTACTAAACAGGGTTTTATAGAAAAGGTACATCCTATTTAAGGGGGATATGGTTATGAAAAAGGTCATTGCCCTATTGACGGGGGTGTTCTCAAGGGCAGGTGGTGTCGCGCCCCTTAAAAAGGCAGGGAAAATTATTGTATCTGTTACTTTCGGTGTGAGCATACTTTTCGAGATATACTTCCTCCTATTTGATGATACCTATCCCTTATCTATTTTAACCTGTTTAGAGACCTTCCCCCGCTGTATTATCTTTGGATTCGGCATGGGTATACTTGCTTATTTTTGGTACGCAATTGCACGAAACACCGCCACCATGACCAGGAAAAAATATGCCATCATTACCGGATCCTTATATGGATTAGTAGTAAGCACCGCCATAGGTGGTGTCAATCTCTTGTGCAATCGGCCATTTGGTATTATAAATGGTATTGTTTCGTTTGTGTTCTTTATGATAAACGGGTCGCTGTATATGGCCGATGGGTATCTCGTAAAAAAAGGAAAAGGAGCACATATCCCATGATACCCCGATTATGTAGTAGAGTTGTTCAAAAACTTCATTTTTTGAACAACTTCCGATAAAAAACAGCAAAATGCGGAGCATTTTGCAAGACTTGTTCGATAACCAACCGGGTTATCGAACAAGTCCATTACACTTCACTGGTTGTATATTTTTGATTTAAAAGACGTGTATCTTTATCTAGGATTTGCCACGCTTGTGCAGTCGAACTTGGAAAATTACCAGGTTCTAAAAAAAGTTACCTGTAAAGAGATATTCCGCTATTTCACCTGGGAATATACAACATGGATCACCTTACGCAATAGATTCAACAAAAAAACTAAAAGACCAAAGCGGTGATGCTTCTGTGCCAAGGGGGAGATTTCCCTGCTGCTTTTCCGGTTGCCCTCGAAAAGGGCAATGTTTGTAAAAAATCATAATTTTGACACAATTGTATAGTAGATTTTAGGCAGACAGAGGAGCGCATGAGGACCTTATGAAAACACAGATGATTCGTATCCACGGCATGACCTGTGTGCAGTGCCAAAACCGGATTGAAAAGACCTTGAAGACTACCCGGGGTATTGAGGATGCGGCGGTAGATTTCAATACCGGGAAGGCTCGTATTACCTATACCGAATCGGTAATCCGGTTTAATGAGATTGCAGAAATCATACAAAACCTAGGCTACTCGGCGCTGGATGCTCAGGATCAGAGCCCAGGAACCGGACCTGGGCTTACGAAGATTGCCGGGACCTTGCTGCTCATGGTAGCGCTCTATATGCTTGTACAGGCTTTGGGTATGAGTAGGCTCACCGCTGCATTTCCCCTCGCCGAGGCGGGCATGGGTTACGGGATGCTGTTCGTCATCGGGCTTGTTACGTCAGTTCACTGCATTGCCATGTGTGGGGGCATTAACCTTTCGCAGTGTATCCCCGCCGCCGCGCCGCGTGAAGGCAAGGGGCGGACGCAAAGCGGCCGTTTGACCGCGCTGTTTCCCCCGATCCTTTACAACGGCGGGCGGGTTATTTCCTATACCGCCGTGGGCGTAATCGTCGGGGCCTTGGGGCAGGCCGTCAGCGTGTCCGGGCACTTTCAGGGCGTTGTGCAGCTCGCCGCCGGGGTCTTCATGGTCATCATGGGGATCAATATGCTGGGGCTTTTTCAAGGTTCTCTGGGAACGGCTCTGCGGCGCTTCAATCTGCATATACCGAAGATTTTCGCAAAGAAAATAGACGAAAAGCGGGTGGAAAACAAGAACCCGCTCATCATCGGCCTTCTAAACGGCCTTATGCCCTGCGGCCCCCTCCAGGCCATGCAGTTATACGCGCTCTCCACGGGTAGCCCCATTGCGGGGGGCGTCTCCATGTTCCTCTTCAGCATGGGGACAGTCCCCCTGATGTTCGGCATCGGGGCGTTAAGTTCGTTTTTGAGCAATGCGTCCAGAGGACGCGCGTTTTCCCACCAGGTGATGAGGATAGGCGCGATTCTCGTAACGGTGATGGGCATGACCATGTTTACCTACGGCTGGGGGCTTTCCGGTTTCAACTTTGGTTTTGCCGATAGGCTTGCCGCCGCCGTCATTCCTTCACTGCGCTTTGGCGCAGCGCCGGCGGTAAGCGGGAACGGGGCTTTTACTCCTGTAATCGAAGGCGGCGTACAGATTGTCAACTCCACCCTGCTCCCCGGACGTTATCCGGCGATCACCGTACGGCAGGGCGTTCCGGTTAAGTGGACGATCACCGCCCCGCAGGGCAGCATTAACGGCTGCAACAACCGGATGATCATCCGGGAATACGGCCTTGAATACCGGTTTAAGCCCGGGGAAAACCTGATCGAATTTACCCCTGATAAAACGGGCAAATTCTCCTACTCCTGCTGGATGGGGATGATCCGCAGCTCCATTACCGTGGTTGCCGAGGGCGAACCTGCAGCAGCGGAAATAGCCCCTGATATTGCTCCTTCTCCGGCAGGGGTGGGGATTCCCACGGAACAGGCAGTGCTGGCGGAAATGCAGGAAGGCTATCAGCAGGTGGGCATACAGCTCAAGGATGACGGCATAGAACCCGCGCTTATCGTGATGCAGCGAGGCATTCCCGCGCTGTGGACCATCACCAAGGATTCTCTGGATCCGGGGAATGACCGCCTCATCTTCCCCGGATATTACACCCAAGTGGCCATGGAAATGGGGGACAATGTGATCCAGCTTCTGCCTACCGAGGATTTTGATTTTTCTACGGGGGACCATGTGTTTTATGGGTATGTGAAGGTGGTGGACGATTTGCATGAGGCGGATATGGAAGCGATTAAGGCAGAGGTGGCGGAATTTGAAACCTTGATATACCCAGAGGCGTATTTTGAGGCTGCGGGGCAGGGGACAAGCTGCTGCGTCCGGTAGGGCGCTTATAAGAAGTGTGGTTCGGAACGGGAAGGTTCAGGATCATAGGGTTGACCTATTTTTTTAGTAAGCTGGTAGAGGAGGCTATTCGTATGGAAAACGGTATCGCGGTGGTGCTGGCCCTTGGGGTGTTGGGCGGTATTCTGTGGATTGCAAAACGGTTTTTGAAACCGGTTAAAGGTCCCTTGCCCGACTGTTGCAGCGGCCGGGGAAACCGGGACGTAAAAGGCTAAGGGGAGGAAGCGCTATGGATTTTTTGCTCAGCCACTGGCATTGCATCCTTCCGGTGCTTGGGATTGGGATGATCCTGCTTTTGCAGCATTGCGGGAAACAAAAAGACAAAGGAGCATAAGTACGGTATGTATGGAAGAAACATGAACCCCTGGTTGGAGAAAGCCGCGGTTTTACTGGCAGCAGCTCTCATACTGGTGAGCGCCGGTCCTGCCTATGGGCAAACCGCTCAGCAGAATGTGGTAAAGAGCGCGATTGCCAACCGGGACTTGGTGATTCAAACCGCGGAGATAAGTGAGAATGCCCTTTTTTATCCGGTTGATATTGAGGGAACCCGGCTTGAGGTTCTGGTGGTAAAGGCTCCAGACGGAACGATCCGCACCGCTTTTAACACCTGTCAGGTGTGTTATGCTTCGGGGCGGGGCTTCTACAAGCAGCAAGGCTCGGTGCTTGTGTGCCAGAACTGCGGCAACCGCTTCCGCATGAGTCAGGTAGGGCTGCGTGCCGGCGGCTGCAATCCGGTTCCGATTTTTCCCGCTAACAAGCAGGTAACGGACAGGACCATTACCATTTCAAAGGAATTCCTCAAGGAAGCCAAGGGTATTTTTGCCCGTTGGCGCCGCGGTTGACGATGCTTGGACGGGGGGCGGTCTTATGGAAAAGGTATCCTATGGTATACGATATGCGAAATACCGCCCCACGCAAGATTGACGAGATAAAAAAAATCTCTTATGGTTTATAAACTACTTATTTTGGATGGAATTTTGTGGATATTTACGAAAAAGATGGGCATAAACTAATAAATTCTGATGTTTTTGATGGTTTAGACCTGATACCTGATGGGAGTGTTGATCTTATTTTTATTGATCCACCTTATAATATTGGGAAAAATTTCAATACGACCAAAGACAAATGGAAAACTGAGGCAGATTATTTGAATTGGTCATATAGCTGGATTGATTTGTGTATAAATAAACTGAAAAGCAATGGATCCTTATATATAATGACATCAACTCAATGTATGCCGTATTATGATATGCATATACGGCAGAAATTAACTATTTTATCAAGAATAGTTTGGTATTATGATAGTTCCGGTGTACAAGCAAAAAAATATTTCGGATCGTTGTATGAACCGATTTTGTTTTGTGTTAAAGATAAAAAAAAATATTGTTTCAACAGTAATGAAATACTCGTAGAGGCAAAAACAGGAGCGAAACGAAAATTGATAGATTATAGGAAATCAACCCCTACCCAATATAGTACTACCAAAGTTCCGGGAAATGTATGGGAATTCCCTCGTGTTAGATACAGGATGGAAGAATATGAAAAACACCCAAGTCAAAAGCCTATGGCCTTACTTGAACGGATTATAAAGGCTTCATCAAATAATGGTGATATCGTTTTAGATCCATTTTCAGGAACATTTACAACATCTTTCGTCTGTAAAAAATTAGGCAGAAAATCAATAGGCATTGAGATTGATATAAATTATTATCAGATAGGTCTCCGTCGTGTATTTGGAATACATAACTATAAGGGAAAGTCCATACAAAGAGAATCTAAGACGTATGAAATTACTAATGACTATACCCAAATGACTTTATTTGAAAAGGTTCTCTATAATGATTAAACACGAATTTACTGCTATAATAATTCAACAAATCGAACAAGAATTACAAGTTGATGGTGAAGAAATAATCAAACTTTCGCCGTTACTGGAATATATACATATTAAGACACGATCAGCTAATAGAGGTTCAAAATCAAGAGGTAGTTTTGCTAATTTGTATGCAATTTATGTACTCCTTGAAGATTATATACAGGTTGTATTTAACGAACACAAAAATTATGCCGAATATGAGGGGGCTGTTTTTTCAGAATTATTTAAAAGGCAACGTGAGCTTCCTTTTGGTGCAAAATTGCAAAATCATGCTTTAAATCATCGATTGAATGAAGAATTTCATAAATATTTTTCAACAAGCCATGAACAGTTAATTCTAAGAGACATTCCTACAAGCCGGTATTGGATAAATAAAAAATTCATTGAAGTACAATACAACAATAGAATATACGATTTGAGTAAAACAATACTAAAAATTATTGATCTCTATATAGATGCAAAACGAAACGCATTTGAACATTTTATCAAGACTTGTGAGGAATTACAGTATATCGGAAAACAAAGTGAAGATAAGATTTTTCAATTTTTAATCAGCCTCCTTGATCCTAATGTGGATGCGCGATTATTTGAGATTGCAAGTTTTTCTATATTAAAATACTTTTATCACGATAAGGAAATATTCTGGGGATATTCACCTGACGAATTAAAAAAAGAAAGCTTAAAATTATATAAAACCGGAAGAACAAACGCAAATGATGGTGGAATTGATTTTGTAATGAGACCATTGGGATATTTTTTCCAAGTAACGGAAACACTTGATATTAAAAAATATTTTTTAGACATTGATAAACTTGAACATTATCCGATACGTTTTGTTATAAAAACGACTAAAAATAGAGATGAAATATATGAACGTCTTCGCAAAAGTGCTTATGAACAGTATGGAATTGAAAGAATTGTAAATAGATATATGGATTCAATAGAGGATATTGTAACCATTCCACACCTCATAAATATGTTTAATGAAGCAGTTAAGATGGGATATTTGAATGATATATTGAATGAAATATTCATTCAAAGCAAAATAGAATTCAATTATTTTGAATACTAATTGGATACAAGGCTGGCACTTCGCATACAGCCGGGAACGATAGAAGCATCTTTATGGCGACAAGGAGTTTTAGAAACAGATGAAAGACAATCAGCACACGCTACTCATACTATCGACGGTTTTAACCCAAGTGCAGGCAAAAATTGACGAAGCCCGCGCCCTTTTAGCCCCCTATATACTGGCGCTGACCTCAACGGAACGGCATAATCTGCCTAAGATGGGGGAGAAGACCCTTGCCTTTGTCGAGAAAGCATACGACTTTGCCCGGCAGAACCCCAATTTGGTTCCGCCCTACCGAAACTTGGATGCCTTTGGCAGTGATTTTTCGGATGCCCACGGGCTTGTGGCCCTGTCCAACCGGGTTCAGTAGTTGCAGGAAGGCATTAACGACACGGAAATGGTGGTCGGAAGCGAAGCCTACCAAGCGGCGCTGGTGTTTTACCAGTCCGTCAAAATGGCGGCTGCCCAGGACATCCCTGGTGCAAAGGCGGTGTACGAGGAACTCAAGACCCGCTTCCCCCAGGGAAGTAAACGCCGCAATCCCAGCCGGAAGGTTCAAGCCACCCGTAGCCCTGTTTCCGCCAAAACCCTTGGGTTCTATTCAGAGGGGAATGGGTTCTAGTAAAAGGGGGCTACGTTCTATTTGGAGTGGAACCGGTTCGGGTAAAAGGGCGTTGCGTTCTGTTTAGAGCAGAACCGGTTCAGGTAAAAAGGATCTGCGTTCTGTTTAGAGCGGAACTAGTTCGGGTAAAAGGGCGCCGTGTTCTGTTTAGAGCGGAACCGGTTCGGGTAAAAGCAGGTATAAGTATTATGAGGAAGTCGGATCTCCAAAAATTGATGATAAGTATTTTAAGAGTGTAAAAAACAGAATTAAAAGTGTTGAGATACCTTTAAGGAGCAGAAACAATGCAAAACGAAACCCTAAGCTTAGGCGGGATGACCTGCGCTGCCTGTGCAGGCCGGATTGAAAAGACGGTGCGGAAAATTCAGGGGGTGAGCGCCGCTTCGGTGAACTTGGCGAGCGAAAAACTCTTTGTGGAGTACGCTGACGCCCAAACCCTCAGCAGCGTCAAAGAGGCTGTGGTTAAGATCGGCTATCAGGTTTTGGATACACCAAAAGGGATGGCCCTTACCATTCCCATCGGCGGCATGACCTGTGGGGCTTGCTCTGCCCGGGTTGAAAAAGCCCTCAACAAACTGGAGGGCGTGGAAAGCGCCGCGGTAAACCTCGCCACGGAAAAGGCGCGGGTGGTCTATAACCCTCAGGTGATCCGGATGTCCGCCCTCAAAGAGGCTATTGAAAAAGCCGGATACCACGTGCTGGATCTTTCAAACGCAGGGGCATTAGACGAAGACAAACTGCGTAAAGAACGGGAAATAAAAATCCTCTGGACCAAATTCATCGTTGCCGCGGCCTTCGCCCTTCCCCTGCTCTATATTGCCATGGTTCCCATGATCACCTGGTTCAGCCTCCCCTTTCCCAAAGCCTTGGCGCCGATGAACTTTCCCCTCATCTATGGCTTGGCGGAACTGGTACTGGTCATTCCCGTCATCATCGCAGGCCACCGATTCTACACGGTGGGCTTCAAAAACCTCCTCCACCGCAGCCCCAACATGGATTCCCTTATCGCGGTGGGAACCACTGCAGCGGTCCTCTACAGCCTCTACAATCTGTGGCAGATCGCAGGCGGCGATTTCAGGGCAGTCGAATCCCTCTATTTTGAAACCGCGGGGGTCATCATCGCCCTCATCCTGCTCGGTAAATCCCTGGAAGCCGTGTCCAAAGGACGCACCAGCGAAGCAATTAAAAAACTCATGGGGCTTTCCCCGAAGACAGCGATCATCATCGAACAGGGCGAAGAAAAAGAAATCCCCATCGACGAGGTTATTCCCGGAGACATCATCCTCGTCAAACCCGGCGCCAAGATACCGGTGGACGGGGTCGTAACTGAGGGAATCACCGCCATTGATGAATCCATGCTCACCGGTGAGAGTATGCCTGTGGACAAGAAGGCCGGGGACAAAGTCTACGGCGCCACCCTCAACGCCAACGGGCTTATCCGTTTCAGGGCGGAGAAAGTGGGCAGGGACACCGCGCTCGCCCAGATCATCAAGTTGGTGGAGGATGCCCAAGGCTCCAAAGCGCCTATTGCCCAGCTTGCCGACGTGGTCTCCGGTTACTTTGTTCCCATTGTCTGCGCCATTGCCCTCGCAGCAGGTATCGCATGGTTTGCCGCAGCCTCCGCAGGGGCCGTAACCCTTCCTCCGGGAAAATCCCCGCTGGCGTTCTCCCTCACCATCTTCATCTCGGTGCTGGTCATCGCCTGTCCCTGCGCGCTGGGTCTTGCCACCCCTACGGCCATCATGGTCGGCACGGGCAAAGGCGCGGAAAAGGGCATTTTGATAAAAGGCGGCGAAGCCTTGGAAACCACCCACAAAATCAACACCATCGTCTTCGACAAAACCGGTACCCTCACCGAGGGGAAGCCTGAAGTTACCGATGTCGTTACCCTTCCAGAGGTGGAAGAAACCTTCTTATTACAGATAAGCGCTTCCGCGGAAAAAGGGTCGGAACACCCTCTGGGCCTTGCCATTGTCCAGGGGGCGCAGCGCCGGGGGCTGGAACTCTTTACTGCCAGTAGTTTCAAAGCCCTTCCCGGTCGAGGTATTGAGGCCTTCATTAAGGGCCTTACCGTACTAGCCGGCAATAGAAAGCTGCTGGAAGAGCGGAACATCAGCCTTGCAGGACTGGAAGGAGAAAGCGACCGGCTGGCAGAGGAAGGAAAGACCCCTATGTTCATCGCCTTGGATGGGAAAGCCGCGGGGATTGTGGCGGTGGCGGATGTGCTGAAAAAGAGCAGCCCCGGAGCTATTGCAGGGCTGCACAAGATGGGCATTGAGGTAGCCATGATCACCGGGGACAACCGGAAAACCGCTGCGGCTATTGCCAAACAGGTAGGGATTGACCGGGTCCTGGCGGAAGTACTGCCTCAGGACAAGTCCCTGGAGGTGAAGAAGTTACAAGATGAAGGACGCACCGTAGCGATGGTAGGGGACGGGATCAACGATGCCCCGGCCTTGGCTCAAGCGGACATCGGCATCGCTATTGGCAGCGGTACCGACGTGGCGATGGAGTCCGCGGACATCGTGCTGATGCACAGCGATCTTAAAGACGTGCCCACCGCGATCAATTTGAGCAAGCAGACGATCCGCATCATCAAGCAGAACCTGTTCTGGGCTTTCGGTTACAACACCCTGGGTATCCCCATCGCCGCGGGGGTGCTGTACCTGTTCGGAGGACCCCTCCTCAACCCCATATTCGCGGCCGCAGCCATGAGCATGAGTTCCGTGTCTGTGCTGACCAACGCCCTGCGGCTCAAGCGCTTCAAGGCTCCCGGCGCGGTCAGTTCCCGCCCTGAAACGTTAGACATAGCGATGGCGCGTGGGTGCTGCTAAAAAACAACTATAGGAGTGTACGAAATGAAAGAGATTACAAAAATAAGCGGCCCGGGACTTGCCGCCCTGCTTACCCTTGCGGCGATTTCCTGCGAGCAACTGGATGTGGTGGGAACCGATTCGGTGAAATCCTTTGACAAGGTTTTACAGCAGATTCCCCAGTCCGTAAGCCCCGACGAAATGAACGGCGGCTGGTCATTGGTCGCCCCGGACAAGGAAGTTCGTTTTATCTGGAGCAAGAACTACGCCGAAAGTCCCCTGCACGACGTCATGCTGGAATTTGACGCCGCCCCCTTTATCGCCGCCGGGCTTGACCCCGACCGGCTCCCCGAAACCTTCGCCTTTTACGACGGCATGATCATGGTAGGCACAAAGCTGGGAACTGAGCAGTTGAAATATTCAGGCGAACTTACGCCCCTCGCCTCGTATGAACAGATCGTAAAACACAAACGCTCGGCAATCGATTATCACGGTGCGTTGGACCACTACGGCGTAAACCTGGGGGAGGGCAACCTCTTTGAATGGGCAAAAGACATGAGCGCCAACGACAAGGATATTGTCTTTGTGCTTAACCCCGAACCGTTCATCGCCGCCGGCCTTGACCCTTCCCGCGTTGAAGGCTGGGTCTTCACCAAAGTAACGGTCGATGACGCAAAGGGCAAGCCCATTCAGGTTGACAAGATTTTGAAGCCCTTTGATCTGCACTAG
>JAIRLU010000091.1 GCA_031259215.1 Treponema sp.
TCGGAATTTGTTCAAAAACTGAAGTTTTTGAACAACTCTATTGATACATGATCACATAGGGCCGAGGCTTGAGTTCGTAGACTTGCTTGGGGGTAAGAAGGGGATTATCATATCCTGCCCCAGGGATGCTGAAGTTGTAGAACAGTTTGAAACCCTTAACCGGCATATTGAAGGCCTGGGCATTAAAGGCATAGGAATCCCGTTTCAGGTGGGGAGGACCGAACCCGTCGGCGCAGTGGACCAGCCGGACCCGATGGAAGTTGGTTCTTACCTGTTCCCGGTTCCGGATCATCCGCCAATTAAATTGATGGATCACCAGCATGCGTTCTCCGGGAATCTGGTTTACCAGGATATACTCTTCCATAGCTTTTTGCACTTGGTTAATCTCCTCCGCAGTAACCGTACCGATTTCCTGCATGGGCTTGGTGGTCCGCCATTCAGGGTCCAGGGCAAGGTGGACATTGGGATAACGGAGAAAGGGAAACATTCTTTTAATGGCGTCTACCGGATTATACCGGCCGATCTGATGATCAATAAAGACCAGTATATCATGGTCCAGCCCATAATTTATATATTTCATAAGGAGTTGTTCATTGATGATCCCGATTTCCCCCTGGGGCCATACCGTCCCAAAGATGATATAAAAGGCCTTACGGACACCCCGCCCCCCGTTCACTGCCCGATATTCCGCGGCTAGCTTGGTAAGACGGGCATCTAATTCCTCAATGGAGTACCTACCGAGAATACCCATGTTCACCGAATTAGGATGCCCATAGAATGCAAGCACATCATTATTGAGCAGGATAGAGAGATCCCGCTCAGGGGCAGGCAATTCTCCTTCCTGGGGAACCGCATAGTTTGCTCCCCCCTTCCCCAGAACACGGACCGTATCCATAAAATACAGGGATGGAAACCGGAAGGACGCTTGAGCCTGAACTTCCTGGACATGTATGGCAAAGGACAAAATACCAAATACCCCATACCGCCACCATACCCTTAAAACCCGATGGTTCCAAAGGTTAGAAATGCCCTGAGCCACTTTCATCATCAAACTATAGTATAGAAGGAAAAGAAAAAAAATAAAAGGGTAAAGCCGCGGGATTACAGCATAAACCTATAGCATTAAAAATCCCCTCTATATCGAGGCTAAAGTGCTCCAATGTTTTTTCATGGATGCTATAAGAGGTTATCCAGGGGTACCATGAAGCAATCATAGAGCACATGACTAGTACCTTGCTTAGCCTAAACCCCCTGTCATTCAAAAAACACGAACCCCACGAACCAGCACGAACGGAATAGTGCAACCTGCAGGTCGCTGGGTGTTTCATCTTGAGCGGGTTATTCAACGGGTACGGTAAGTCAGGTACAAGCACCCCGTTGGTTCAGCAACAGTTCGTGGGGTTTGTGGGATGACCGGCCCATCCTTCAAGGGTTCTATGGGCGCTCAAAGGACCACCGGACCGGTTCGTAGGGTTCGTGGTCCTTCTTAACTCTGCTTTTAGTCCAATCAACCTACTAGTCTAAAGGCAGCGAATAGGGTACCATGCCACTATAGGTTATCCTGTTATTCGGAGCGTAGGATGCATAGGTTTTTTGCGTTTATGAGCATATCGTCTGAATTTAATCCATACCCCCCCCGGCAGCGCGCATTTTTTCGGTATTTACCTGCATTTATGGGAAAACAAAAACAACCATCCTTCGCTTTCAGGTGGTTTTCTGGTATATGCAGGCAAATCCGCTGCGGATTTAGGTAAGTTCACGCTAGACGGGCGTACCATCAATAGATTCAATCCAACCTACAAGAAGAAGCAATTACCATGACAGTAAGTAAAGACTGGCTCCCGGCAAGCCGGGACGAACAACTGGCCCAGGTCAAAAACTGGGGACCTATCCTCTCCGCCAAAGGAACAGAGTGGAGCATTCCCGCAGCGGTGATTACGGAACCGGCAGCCCTCGCCACGGCGAAGCACGAGGCAACCCGCACCCCCGTGGCAACCGCGCAATGCAAAACCGCATTTGAGGCATTGACCGCCAAAATGAGGGGTATCAAAAAACGGTACTTCTATGTACCGCCCCTCACCGACCCGGAACAGCTTACCAAGCCGTTCTACAGGAAACGGAAAAAGGACGTGATGGAATTTGGCTACAACGACAGCAGAAAGAGGGTGTGGTTTGCCATCCAGATCGAGAACCAGGGGAAGAAGGGTCCCTGGGGTCCCCTGGTCAGTGGGCTTATTCCCCAAAGGGAAAAACCGGTTTTAAATCTAACCTTAGGGTTTGAAACCGGCTGTAATCGAGTGAAATAAAGGAGTGTACTATGAAAATCGGTATGAAGCTGGTGTTTATCATCAGTAGTATCAACCTCATCGGCATCGGCTTGCTTGCCGGTATTACCCTTACCCTATCCCAGCGGGAAATCAGCCGCTTAGCCAATGAACAAGCAGAGACTACTGCGGCACAGAGCAGCGAAGAAATAAAAAACTGGTTTGCAATCTATGTAGAGACGGCACGATCCCTCGCACATATCATGGAAGGCTATAAAGAAATAGCATCTATAGATCGGCGCTGGTATTTCAATTTTATACTGAAACAGACGCTTGTCGCACATCCTGAAGTAGCCGCCGTCTATGCTAACTGGGCGCCTAATGCGCTGGATGGTATGGACGCCCAATACGCCAATACTCCAGGAACAGACGAGAGTGGGCGCTATATAACGAGTTGGACATATAAACCTACCGGACCTCTTATGGAAGCTATGCAGGGTTTCGAATTTGATACGCTTATGCAGGTAACTTCGGGAAATGAGTTTGTATTTGAGCCTTCGATAATTCCCATAGGAGGCAAGGATATGTTAGCAACAACTGTTTGTATTCCCGTAAAAGATCAGTACAAGATGATAGGGCTTGCCGGAATGAGTGTCGAACTATCACGAATACAGACTATTGTCAGTTGGATCAAACCCTTCGGCGACGGCCATGCCTTTGTGTTCAGCTCTGGGGGGATTGTCGCCGCCCACCCAGACGCGGAAAGGCTGGGAAAGAACATGAAGGAAACAGAAACCGACACCTTCGGCCCCTTCCTTGACCTTATGATTGACGCCGTTGCCAAGGGAACTTCCGCTTCCTTCTCATACCGTCCCGCGCAATCAGATACGGTCATCCAGTATTATGCAGCCCCCTTTACCATCGGGTCTTCCGCTCAACCTTGGACCTTAGTAGTCAGCGTTTCCCACAGCACCATCATGGCGCCGGTCTATCGGATGGTGGTTATATGCCTTATCCTGGGTATTCTTACCATTGTCCTTATGTCCGCAGGGGTCATCCTTACGGCCCGTTCCATAAGCCGCCCCATTGCCTACACCATGACTATGCTCAAAGATATTGCCGAAGGAGACCTCACCAAAGAGATCACCGTCCATGCTCACGATGAACTGGGGGATCTGGTTCACTATTTGAACTTCACCGTAGACCGGATCAAGCACCTGGTCCTGTCCATACGGAAAGAAGCAGATGTACTTTCTCAAACCGGCACTGAGCTTACCGGCAACATGACCGAAACCGCTGCGGCTATCAATGAAATCACCGCACACATCCAAAGTATCAGATCCCAGACCAACCGGCAGGTGGTGAGCGTCAAAGGCACCAGTTCAATCATGGAACAGGTGGTAGAAAACATCGAAACCCTCAATGCTCAGATTCAAAAGCAGACCGACTGTGTGAGCCAATCTTCCTCGGCAGTGGAACAGATGCTGGCAAACATTCAAAGCGTCACCCAAACCCTGGTCAAGAATGAAATCAATGTAACCAAGCTGGCCCAGGCCTCTGAAGTGGGACGCACCGGCTTACAAGAAGTAGCAAACGATATTCAAGAGATAGAGCGGGAATCTGC
>JAIRLU010000136.1 GCA_031259215.1 Treponema sp.
GTCGCGGTCTCCCATCTGGTATGTGAGCGTGTATTCCCTCCGAATATCTCCCATTCCGTGGGCAGCCAGAGCCAGTCCGCCAGGGCGTCCGCGGCGCTTGCCCCCGGCCCGCCATTGGCCATGTACCGAGTGGGCGCGTACAAGACCCCCTCCGGTACGCCCGCGGCAAGGAGCCCCCGCAGAAAGCTGCCCAGCAGGTACCCCCGCAGCTCGCTCCCCCGGTAGCCGCCTGAGTTGGTGTCCCAGGGGTTCATCCGGTGTCTGCCGGGGATGTTCTGAAACTGGAACACCACGTGGGCTGGCGCGTCCTTGTTGGTGGCGGCAAAGCTGTCTATGCCCACCACCATCAGGCGCAGCAGGGTTCCGTTCCCGTCCAGGGCTCTGTTGTCCCTGTTGATAGCCCCGCCCCCGGCGTCTCCCTGCACCGTCAAATGGGGCAGGTCTATCCAGTCGCCGAGCATGATCCTCTGGGCTATCTGGGCCCTCCTGCTCTGGGGGCTTGCGCCGTTGCAGGTTTGCAGGAAACCGTGGACCGCGTTGAACGCCGGGCTTACCCCTTTTACGCCGAACACTTCCGCCAGGTCATTGGGCAGTATCCGGGGCTGGGTTTGCGCGACAGGGGTCTTGGGCTGCCCCACCAAGGCCGCGGCCAGCTCATCCATAACCCCTATGCCGTCGTCCAGGCGCTGGTACCGGACCGATTCCCCCGCGGCCTGCACGCCCGTTTCCAGGTTGATGATCGCCGCATTGAACAGGTTCCGGCTTCCCAGCTTCCGGGCGGTTACGGAAAGCACCAGTTCCGGGTTGGTCCCCCGGCCTATGCCGGGCAGGTATTCGTCCGCGGTGTCCCCGTTAAACTGGTTGGCGTACTCCTCCTGGATCTGCTCAAGGCTTGCGGTCCGGGGGTACACCGCGTATTTCCCTCCCCGAATGATGTTCACCGCCAGGATCCGGGCCAGGGTGTCCGCATCCCGCTGGTCCGCTCCCCCGCTTAACTCCACGGGAACCACCGCCAGCCGGGGCAGCCTGGACGCGTCCACCCGGGTTGCCGCCGCGATGTTCCGGGCCATCTCGGGGAGCTTCTCCTGTATCTCCTCGATATTGGCATAGGTCTGCACATCCCCTGCCACCTGGCGCAGGTCCTCTATGGCAAGAATCCCGATGATCAGCATCTTCTGGTTTCCCAGGGCGGTGATGCTCCCGGAGACCACGTACTGGGCGCCAAGCTGCTTGCCCAGGGCCGCGGCGGTGTCCGGGTCGGTCATGCCTGAGCTCAGTTGGAAGCGCTGCTCGCTCCCTATGGCCCGGTTGATGCTGGTCCGGGGCACGGGGTTAAATACCCCGGTTAATTCCGGTTCAAAGGAGAAGAGTTCCGCGATGGTCTCCCCCTCATCCCCCACGCCGCCGGTGAAGGGCAGGATCGCCAGGTTGTCCTTGGCAAAAACTCCCCCTGCGGTCATAAGCAGGACCGCCAAAAGTATATTCCCCATAGATACTCCTTTGCGGCTCCCCTCCGGGGAAGCCCGGCTCTCAGTATATACGGTCTCTACTCTTTTGAGAAGCGTATGGGTGTCTCTGACCAGGCTGGTAAAACCCAAAGGAGTATGCTACCCTCAAACTTCCCCGTATAAGGAGCCTTATGACAAAACCTGTGGCCGAGGAATCCCTGGGTCTTACCCTTCTCAGAATAGCCGCCAATCCAGTGCTGAGGAACGCGGGAATCCGGTGCCTTAAATCCATTTTTTACCATTTCTTCTTTTTCCAGTACAAGGCCGCGCTCTTTCCCGGATTGCTTCCCGTTACCTCCGTGGATCACCCCTTGGATGGGGCCATACCCTTTAGCCCCTGGTGGGTAACTCGGTATCTTGACTTTGTCGCGTTTTGGGTGCGCCTCATGGGGTTTCTGCTGCGGACCTACCATCGAAAGGGAATTGGCCCGGTTCTTGATTTTATTGATTCCATGGGGAGGCTCTATGCCTATGCCGCTCAGGTGTATACGAAAAACCTGTCTACTACAAACCGGCCCCGGTATCTTACCCATCCCCGGTTTCTACTCATCCATGCCGCGGATCCCCATCTTATGTGTATCCCCAGCCTCCATGTGATGGTGGTCATCAGGACCTACACCGCGTTTCGGGCCATTATCCGTTCCTTAGGGGATACCGAGCGGTTTGCCCCGGAGCTTGAAGAAATCAAACAAGGGGCGGTAACTATTACCGAGGCCCTGCTGTATGTGAAACAGCACAGTATTAACTGCGTCGCCGCAGCCATGTATACGATGACCTGTTTTGACCAGACCCTTTTTTCCCCGGAAGAGGCGAATGATTTTGTTTCGAGGCTTTTCATGCATACCCAAAGGCCCACGCCGCAGGATAAGACCCTCATCAGGAACTATATCAAGGAACGGTATAGGGGTTTTCTCTCTGCGGCTGCAGGAGCTTCCTCCTGGGAAGAACCGCTTTTGCAGTTTCTCCGCTCCCCCGGGTGAGGGTTTCTCATCCTGTCCCTCATGCAGAGCGGGATTCAAGAAGGCGCTCAAGCTGAAACCGGACCGCCTGGATAAATTCCTGGCTGCTCAGGATTACCGGGTGCATCCCCGTACAAAGCCCCCCGATATCCTGGGTCATCTTCCCGGATTCAATCACCAGCAGGGAGGCCTTTTCCAGGGCATTGGCAAAGGTGCTGAGCGGCTCGGTCTGGTCCAGGTCCCCCCGTTTCCGTAAAGCCCCGGTCCAGGCAAAAATGGTCGCCATCGGGTTGGTCGAAGTCGCTTCGCCCTGCAGATGCCGGTAATAGTGCCGGGTAACCGTCCCGTGGGCTGCCTCGTATTCGTAATTACCCTCAGGACTGACCAGCACACTGGTCATCATTCCCAGGGAACCAAAAACACTGGACACCATATCGCTCAGTACATCTCCGTCGTAGTTCTTACAGGCCCAGACAAAGCCCCCGGCAGAACGAATGGCCCGGGCAATCGCATCATCGATCAAGGTATACCGGTAGGTGATACCCGAAGCGGTGAAAGAATCCTGATACTCGGTCTCAAAGGTCTGCTGAAAGATCTCCTTAAAGGTGTGGTCGTATTGTTTGGAGATCGTATCTTTAGCGGCGAACCACAGGTCCTGCTGTTTGTCTAAGGCATAGCGGAAACAGGCATGGGCAAAGGCCCTTATGGAACTATCCTTGTTGTGGATGCCCTGCAGGACCCCAGGGCCCTCAAAGCGGCAGATCCCTTCCTGCCAGGTCTTACCCTGGGTATCGGTAAAGACCAGGGTCGCGGTTCCCGCAGCAGGCACCCGGTATTCCACCCCTTTGTATATATCCCCATAGGCATGCCGGGCAATGGTGATGGGCTTTACCCAGGTGGGTACCACCGGTTTAATACAACTCACCAGAATCGGTTCCCGGAACACCGTACCGTCTAGGAGCGCCCTTATGGTGGCATTAGGGCTTTTCCATAGATGGGTAAGGCGGTATTCTTCCATCCGCGCGGTATTCGGGGTGATGGTCGCGCACTTAACCCCCACCTGGTGCCGCAGGATCCCCTTCCCCGCGTCAATCGTAACCTGATCCCCGGTTTCCTCCCGATGGGGGAGACTGAGATCGTAATACTCGGTCTTCAGGTCTATAAAAGGATAGATCAAGGTTTCTTTGATCCAGCCCCAGAGGATCCGGGTCATCTCATCCCCGTCCATTTCCACAATGGGGTTTAGCATGGTGATCTTAGCCATAACAGCACTCTTGGTTTTTAGCGGCGTAGTAGTTCATCAAGCAGCCGCTGCAGATGATGTCCCGTTCCTCCGAAGTGAGTTCCCCGATACTCACCGTTATATCGGTCCACCCTCCTGGGGTCCTCAGTTTCGCAGGAAACCGCTGTTCCTGGGCTTGAAGCCGGGATCGTATCTGGGGCACATAGAGCCAGTCTCCGATCTGGCCCTTAAAATCCTCGGTATGATCCAGGGTAAAAGGCAGGATCCCCCAATTAATCAGGTTTGAACGGTACCGCTTGGTGGCGTATTCATAGGCAAGATTGGCAAGTCCTCCTAAGACCCGTTGACAGGAGACGGCCTGTTCTCGGGCAGAGCCATCCCCAGGTTTCCGGGCAAAGATAAGCGAACCTATATGCAGGCTTTCGAGGGAAACCCCCTCCTCCAGTTGGAGGCTTTCGAGTTCAGCAGGGATTATCCCCTGTCGCCGCTTAGCTTCTAGGGCGCGGATCTCCTGAGCCCGTTCTACATACTGAGGATCCCGCCGGGAGAGGGTGAACTGTGCCAGTTTAAGGGGATTAGACCGGTAACTAGCAGTCTCCCCAGAGGGGATCAATTCATCGGTGGTGGTAACCGGATCGTGAATCACGCTGGCAAGGCGCAGGAGCAGATCTTCACCGAGCGGCTCGATCTTCGGCCAATCTCCAATGTTTGGGCCGTATTGCAATACCCTCTCTGGTTCAGGCATGCCAAATCCCTGATACACCCGATGAGCATATATGCTTCCATTAAAAGGCGGAGCCGGTACATCCTTCCCCCTATAATCAAACTCTGTGGCTGCGGTGAGCAGTCCCTGGTTCCGGGCAGTCGCGGCAATGGAGCGGGCGTCCATGAGGGCCACCACCGCAAGCTGCCCCTCTCCTGGGCGGGAACCCTCTCGATTCGGAAAATTGCGGGTCGTATGACGGATCGAGAAGCTGTTATGGGCCGGTACATCCCCGGCACCGAAACAGGGCCCGCAAAAACAGGGCTTAAACACAGCCCCCCCTTCTATAAGCTGTTGCTGAATACCCGCGTCCATCAATTGTACGGCCACGGGCATACTGGCGGGGTATATGGACAGAGAAAAAAAGCCGCTCCCTATGGAGGCCCCTGCCAGAACCGCAGCAGCTTCCCGCACATGGTCATAAAGCCCCCCGGCACAGCCTGCAATGATACCCTGATCCGTTAAGAGGCGGCCCTGGCGTACCTTATCGGTGAGCTGGAGCTTGATACCGCACTGTTCCTCGCCGTCCTGTTCAAGGGATCGCAGGATATCCCCGGCATGTTCATTCATTTCCCGGATGGTATAGGCCTTGGAAGGATGAAAGGGAAGGGCGATCATAGGTTCTGCTTGGGCAAGGTCAAGGGTAATCATCCGGTGATACACCGCACCCGGTGCAGGGGTTACAGGACTATAGGCTCTCTCCCGGCCATGCCATCGGTAATACTCCTTAACCGCCTCATCGGTCTCCCAGATCGAGGAAAGGCATCCGGTTTCGGTGGTCATCACATCCAGGCTGAGGCGAAAATCCATAGGGAGCGCAGAGATCCCTGGGCCTACAAACTCCAGGATCCTATTCTTGACGAACCCCGGATCATACAGGGCTTTGCAGAGGGCCAGGGCAATATCATGGGGTCCAACCCCAGGTTTGGGGGCGTTAAGGAGGTAGACCAGGACCACCTCAGGGGCCTTGAGGTCATAGGTATGGGATAAGAGCTGTTTGACCAGTTCCGGCCCGCCTTCACCGATACCCATGACTCCCAAGGGGCCATAGCGGGTATGGCTGTCGGAACCCAGGATCATCCCTCCGGCAGTGCACATCATTTCCCGGGCGTATTGATGCAGCACTGCCTGGTTAGCAGGCACATAGATACCGCCGTACTTCTCAGCCGCTGAAAGGCCGAATAGGTGATCATCTTCGTTGATGGTACCCCCTACTGCGCAGAGGCTGTTGTGGCAGTTGGTTAAAGTATAGGGCACAGGAAATCGCTGCATACCGCTTGCCCTGGCGCTCTGAATGATCCCGACATAGGTAATGTCGTGGGAAATGAGCCGGTCAAAGCGTATCTTATAGGTTCCCGATTGGGTGGACTGATTATGATCATCCAGGATCCTATAGGCCATGGTCCCAGTTCCCGGGGGCGGCAGTGAAGCCGACACCCGGGTCGTAGGAACCCGGTCCATGAGGCATACAGGACTCGTATGTACCGTTATCATGGGTTTATCTCCTCTTTATTCATCAGTACGCAGGGGTCTCACCCCCCACCCAGGTCCCCTGCACCGCGCGCAGGAGGAACCAAAGGCCCGGGCCCTATCCTCTAAGCACACTGCTCCCCGGTACGCCCTGCGCAGGTAAAGCAGCGGAATTCGTCCAGTAGGGCGTCTTGCAACTTCCGTAACAGTTCAGGGGCCTTCCCGCCTACCTGACGGCCGTCGATGTGGCTTGCGGACATGCAAAAGGTGGAAGCGCTGGAAATCATAATCTCATCGGCTTCAAACATTTCCTCCACGGTAAAGGGCCTTTCAGCTACCGGTATACCCAGTTTCTCACAGTGGGCGATTATGTGGGCTCGGGAGATACCTGGAAGAATCAGATTATCCCGGGGGGCCGTGTGGAGGATCCCTTCTTTGAGGATATGCACGTTCGTGTGGGAACCTTCGGTTACCCGATTCCCTCGATAGAAGACCGCTTCAGTACAGCCCGCTTGTTTTGCCTTTTCACTGGCCAGCACATTGGGCAAGAGGTTCAGGGTTTTAATGTTACAGTGGAGGAACCGGGTGTCTTCCACCGTGATAAGCGGTATCTTTTGATAAATATCCGGCAAGATGTGGGGCTTAATCATCACCCAGAGATTAGGGGTCGTAGATTCGGGGAACGCATGAGATCGGGGGGCCGTACCCCGGGTCATCTGCCAATACACGAATTGGGTGGGACTAGCAACCTTATGCACCAAGGTTTGCAACAGCTCGGCTAATTGGGGCTTGGTAATCGTCGGGACCATATACAGCAAGGCAGCGCTCGTAAAAAACCGATCCACGTGTTCTTCCAAGGCAAATATGCGGTGATTTTCACTGATTGTAGCATCATAGACCCCGTCTCCAAACCAACATACCCGGTCGTTCATAGGTATCCGTACCTCGTCCAGGAGGCCGATTTCTCCATTATAATATCCAAGGGTTTCCATAGAGGCATCCTAGCATAAACCGGCAGAAATGGCTATATACAGGACAGGAATGTAACAGGGATCCCTCCTCTTCATGGCTAATAATAGAGTTGTTCAGAAACCTCAGTTTCTGAACAACTTCCGCTTAAAAAACAGCAAAATGCGGAGCATTTTGCAAGACTTGCAAGCTAACCGCAGGTTGGCAGATAACCAACCGGGTTA
>JAIRLU010000152.1 GCA_031259215.1 Treponema sp.
GCATATCCGAATCTCTTGGTATCAGCCTTTCGTCGGTTATCCGTTATGTAAAACGGTTTAATAGGGAGGGTATGGAATCCCTGTTAAAAGATAAAACAAGGAAACCCGGGAAAGCCCCGGTCAGTGTGGAAATGAAGGACAGGATATGTAAGATAGCCTGCACCGAGAAGCCTAAGAACACCACCCATTGGAGCGTGAGGAGCCTTGCAAAACAGGTCGGCATAGGCAAGAGTACGGTAAACGGTATCCTGCGGGAACGGGGGATACAACCGCATTTGACGGAAACATTCCCATGTAGCAGCGACGAAACGGGTGAAGAAAAACTAAGAGACGTGGTCGGTCTGTATATGAATCCGCCCGATAACGCGATCATTCTCTGTGTGGACGAGCAATCCCCGATACGGGCTTTAGAAAGGACACCGCCCTTGCTGCCCCTGAGGGAGCACCTACCTGCCCGTCAGACCGCTGATTATGAACGGCCCGGGACGACGACTTTATTTGCGGCGCTTAACGTATTAACCGGGGAAGTGCTAGGTAAATGCAAGGATCCCCATAAATCAGAAGACTATATTGCATTTCTCAAAATAATTGATAAAAGCTGTGAGGCGGGGAAGACGTTGCATATTATAGCGGATACTTATTCCACGCATAAAACGAAGAACGTGAAAGCATACCTTGAAAGCGTTCCCGGGAGATTTCAGACCCATGTTATTCCGACCCATTCGTCGTGGGTGAATTTGGTAGAGCGGTGGTTTGCCGAGATAACGAACAAAAGGATAAGGCGGGAGAGTTGGGGCAGTGTTAAAGCATTAGTGAGGGCCATAGAGGACTATATTAAAAACTGGAACAAAGACAGCAAACCATTCACATGGACAAAATCTGCTGATGGTAGTATTCACTGTATACATAAAACCAAAACCGCATATTTAAATTGATTCGGACAGAACACTAGCATTTGCCGCCGGCAAAATTTTTCAACAGACAAAGGCAAATAGACTTGTTCGGAAACTGAGGTTTCCGAACAAGTCTATTGACAATATCGAGGGCATTGCCGAAACCGGCATTCTCTGAGGATGACTTTGATCGGTGGCCTCATAAACTATGACAGGCTGGTTTAATGGTTTTTAAACAAGTCTAGTATTTTTTATAGATTTGTCACTATTTATCATATTTTTTAACCAATTGTTGCGGAAATGGCGCATAACGTATTGTTAGGTGAAAAAGATGAACGCCAGTATCTCTACACCAAGGAATTTCACCGGGGATTTTTTCGTTTCAGCCTTGGTCTTGAGGATGGAGAGGATATCATCGCCGATTTAGACCAAGCCCTAAAAAAGACCGGTGTGCGATGAGTCCGGCACGCGCCGTAGTAGAGCGCAATTTAGTTGCTGGGGCCTGTTTTTTCTACCTTAGCTCTATCGCAGAGGCAGTATTTTGTTCCACAGCAGATTTTTATGCCTACTTTGGCGGGGAGGCAGGCGCCGGTTATCAGCGTGGTTACGTAGTTGGCGGAAAAGAGAAACAGAAACGCACAGCAAGCAGCCACAGCCCAGCGGGTAACACCGCGTTTTGATGCCTGTTTCGCCAGCGTATTCCGGCGCCTCCATGCAGCACGAGCAAGGACCGTCCGGGTGGCGGCACCCAGTGCTTCATCATCGAGTTTCGACAGGGAGAGTCCGTCCAACCCGTATAACTCGTCTATCCGGCGGTCGATAAAATCGGGGTCAATATGGTCCGCATCTTTTTTCAATTCTGATTCGATATCTTCGATAAGGGAAGTCCGCATAGGTTGTTTTTTCATTGTCCGCCCTTTATGGTTATCATAATACTCACCGTTTTTATGAAAAGTTGCATCAGAACTGATAATCCGCCAGTAATTCTCGGGCAAGAGCGCTTATTTTTTGCCGCAGCCTGCTTACCCGGGATTTTGCGGCGCTGAGGCTTATGCCAAGCCGCGCAGCTACTTCTTTTAGAGGATATTTTTGCCGGAAGGCAAGCTCCAGCACTTGTTCATCCTTTGGCTTGAGGCGCTTCTCAATTTCGGTAGCAGCACGGGCTATGGCCTTTTCCTCGGCAATTCGCTCTTCCTCGGTCTTTGTCCTGTTATTGACGGTAATACCAGCAACAGGCGCTTCTCCATCGTCAACACTCCCGAAAGCAAGCGCGGCCCATTGGGTGCGCTCCTTTCTGAGGGAAGCAGCGTATTGTTTGGAGATATGGTCTGCGGTTTTATACAGCCAGCCGCCGATTTTATCATAATCTCTGAGCTTAGGCATATTCTCATACAGGATGAGGAAAATATCTTGGGTACAGTCCTGGGCAGCGCTTATATTGCCCCCCAGTGTGTAAGCGCAGAATTTAAGTATCTTCTCGTAATACCGCTTGACAATGCCGGTAAACGCAGATTTTTGTTCCGTTTCAGTACTGGGTTCCATGGTACCAGTCGCCTTCAGGCGCTTTGGGGTAACAGGTTCCCCGCGTCCATCGAATAGGTTTTATTCCCGTAATTCAGTGTATCCAGTTCATGGGTAACAATGAGTACCGCGGTCCCTTCCCGGGCAATATCGCTGAACAGCCTCATGATCTCCGCGGTGGTCTCCACGTCCAGATCGCTCGTCGGCTCATCGGCAATGAGGAGCCGAGGTTCATTGATAAGAGAACGGGCAATAGCCGCCCGCCGCATTTCCCCGCCCGAGAGTTCCCTAGGATACGATGCCGCGAGGTGGCTTATCCCTACTTTCTCCAGCAGGGTAAAAGCCCTTCCTTCCGTATTTCCCCCGCGTCTAAACAGAAACCAAGGGATACATACATTGTCGAAAACGGTAAAGTTCGAAAGGAGGCTTTGTCCCTGGGGAACATAACCGATTTTTTCGTTGCGGAGAAAGGATATTTCTTTATCCTTCAGTCGGTGAAGGTCATTCCCTTCAAACAGAACCGTTCCCTCTGTCGGGTGGAGCAGTCCCGCGCTCATGTTGAGCAGGGTACTTTTCCCGCTGCCCGACCGCCCGATAATGCTGATAAAATCCCCCGGTTCAACAGAAAGGCCCACGTGGTTCACCGCATTAAAAGCCCTCCCCCCTCGTTTGTACGCTTTGGTTACATCCTTCAGTTCCAGCAGACCCATCTATTCGCCCTCCCGCATGGTGAAATAGGTTTCCGCGCTGCTGATTCGGAGCGCCGAATAAAACGAAGCCACGGGACCCACCAGAGCCGAGAGCAAGAGGCTCCCCAAAACAAGGGGGATACTATTGAGCAGCGGCGCGTCAAGATAGGGCAGTTCAAGCCGCTCGCTGATCAAGGTACTGAAAGGGAAAACCATGAGGCTTGCCAGGAGGATTCCTATGAAGGCGCCGGCAATGCCTGCAAGGGACGATTCGCTTAACACCATGCCGACCAGTTTTTTCCTGGTGGCCCCGAGAATCCGCAGCAGGGCGAACTCTTTTTTCCGTTCATGAATGGTTCCTGAAAAAACCGCCGCCAGTACGATAACTGCCAATACCCAGAGCGCAACAGAGAAAATACGGATATACTGAACAAGCCCTGAGAGCGTTTCGGATATGCGTAAAAAAATTCCCTGCGATACGAGGACTTCTACCCCTTCATTTTCCCGCCTTATAGTATACGCGAGAACCGAGGTATTTTTCGATGGATCCGCTTTGACCAAAACCGCGGAAATCGTATGGTCCCCGTATTGGTCCGCCAAAAAATGATATTTTTCAGCGTGGGCGCGATCGATAAGCCGCTGCATGGTATGCATGGTCATAAAAATCGAGGTATCAAGCCCGCTTGCACTGCCTGAAAGCTGTGCCGCCACGGGGTATTCATAATTGAACAGCTTAATGGTGCCATTCGGACGGAGGGAAATTTTGCTACCCACCACTACCTGGCCGTCGCCTACCGCATCTGAGTGTTTTTCCGCAATCCACGGCTGAACCACAAAATCCGTAGCAGGATCATAGGCGATAAGCTGCACCGCTTCATCGCAGCATTCGGTTGAAAGAGATGCGAGAAAAAACTGAGGAGAAGCGCAGACTATGCCCTCGGTACTGGCGATCCTATCGGCAACGCCGGCATCAAAATAAAAGTACCCGCTTCCTCCGTTGAGTAATACGGACTGCGCTTTTTCTCCAGCCCCCTGGGGAACGACCATCATATCCGCGCCGAAACGCTTTGTCATGGTGGCTAATCCCTGACGAAGATTCAAGGCGAGAAGAGCGCCTCCGAACAGGGTAAAGGCAAGGACCGCGACCACAATCACAAGGCAAGCGGTACGAACCGGTTTGGCCTTGAGGTTTTCCAGCGATAGCGTACCGGTATCCCAATTTTTTTTCTTCATGGGTGTCTTTCCTCCTTACTATATATCCTACAATTTCACTGTTAATTCTAATATAGACAATTCAACTTTTTGTCAAGTAACCGGTTGAAAATTGCAAACCTTGCTATGGCTCTGTGGTTTATCTCATTGGACTTGTTCGGAAACCTCAGTTTCCGAACAAGTCTATTTCAGGTGTCAAGAATGGCACCTGCAACGACTGGTGATAGCATCGCCGGCACTGCTCGTTTCATGGTTCGCAGGTTTTGCGGCCCCTGCTTCCTCATCGTCCTGTCCCGGTCATCCCCAAAGGTATAATCAAGATGCCCATACCGCTTGTTTTCCACCTGCCCATGCGGCCGTCAGCATGTCCTATGCCTTTATCCTAGCCCAGGGCTTGTGATAGGTTCCCTTTTATGGTATTTTATAAGCAAGGGCTGCTTTATAGGATGAATACTCAAGAAGACAGTAGCAGATGAAGATATGAAAAACATAGTGCGCTTGGTGTTCGTTTTCAGCATAGGTTTCGTCGTTTTATTTGGCATATCCTTGATAATACAGTGGCTTCATATCCGATTGGAACCGACAAGGCAATCTGAAGGAGGGTTCCTTTGGATCTCGGTTCTTCCCATTACGATCTATGGGGTTATGCTACTGGGTATCAGGTATAGTGTACGAGTCGGTATCCCTATTCCCTTGGCCATTATGAGTTTGGTGATCCTGGGCCTGGGATGGACTGGAGGACTCGCCCTAGGAATGAACCGGATTACGATGCCGGTTCATTCCCAAAGTACCCTGTTCAACTTAGGGGCATCAGGCGTGCTGCTTTCCCGGTCTGATAAAGCGGTGGTCTTCCTGCAGGATCCGCATAACCCCCAAAGTCCCCAGGTGATTTCCGTTCCAGGTCAGCCTCTGGTATACGTGGCAGTACCCCAAGAAGAAGCGCTTCAAAGGGGTCTAGGAGGGCCTCTGGTTTCCTTTCGAACCGATGCCCCGGCTTTTCTTCAAGGAATCATCCATGATTTTGCTTCCACTGCCACTCAACTCCATACCCGGCTGCATGAAGGGTTCCTGCCCTTTCTTATCTATGTGGGCGGGCTTATGGTGTTGCTCAGTTCTCTGCGTTTTATATGTACCCTGGGGGCCTGGCCTTTGGCGAACCTCTGTATCAGGATCCTGGTCTTCCGAGGGGTTCTGGCCTTGGAAGCCCTGCTTAATACGCCTCGGATACAGCGGGACCTCCTATCCCTGGTAGGCTCCTGGGTCCCCAAATCCTTGCTCAGTCCCTTGCTCTTGTATACCCTGGGGCTCCTGCTGTTCATCTATACCGGGGTGTCCCATCTGGTCAAACAACGGAGCATGTATGCTGCCTAAGCCGATTAAAATGAGTAAACAAGCCGTCCTGGTTCCACTCGGGATCTTTATGCTCTATATGATCCTATCTGCTTTGGTGATTATCGGGTGGCAATTCTTGTTTCCTCGAGAGCTTCCGCCCTTACCTATTTATACCCGTTCTTGGTACCTGAATCAGGGATTCTTCGCGTTTTGTTCCCTTTTTCCAGCCTTAGCTATGACAGGCTTGATACTTCCTTACGGCTTACCCTATAACAGTCGGCCAGGGCTTATGGGTCCTGTTTCCCGGCTTTTGGAATCCTTTAGGGTTCCCATAAGTACCGCCATCGGCGCTACGGCGGTATATGGGATATTGTTTTTTTTGGTGTTTCCTCCGGCCCGGGATTTTCAGGACTATCTCCGTTCTCAAGGGCAGCTCTTCACCGTATCCAAAGAGAAAGCCCGGATCCATGCCGCCATGAATGCATGGCCCGAAGTAAACCAATTTATCACCCTTTGTGAACAGATCTGGCCGAATAGCCCGGAAATCGAGTCCCTCCGGGTGGAAACGGCTATCCATATAGAGGAATGGCAGGGTGCTCAGGCTAAAGCTCGAAGGGAAGCCATACTTGAGTACCAGCAGAACTTTCAGGAAGGGACACCTCTCTATACGAGCCTGCCGGAACAGCGGAAACCGGTAAACGCTGCAGAGGCTTTGGCTATGGCGACTATTCGCCTCCAAGAGGAACGGTACTACGATGCCCATTGGCTGGGGCTTTTGGCTTCCCGTATTGCTCCATCGGGCAGTAGTGTATACATCCAGGGTACCGGGATTGCAAACCAGGCCTGGGATGCACTGGGGCAAATTGAGCCTCATACCCAGGAACTCCAAGCCTATGCTTTGTATCACCAGAAACGGGCCGGATATGAGGCCATGGTAGCAGGAGACTGGATCAGGGCGTACTATATTTTCCAGGAACTGTTCAACAAAAATCCAGGGGATCCTGATGTAGCCCATTTTCTTGCTTTAAGCGACCAAGGTATCCAGGAGGGGGCTTTTTTTATTGATGAAATAGAATCAGTCGTAGGCAAAGCCGTCACCGGTACGATGTTTTCTTTCCCCCTTACGGGCATCCAGGGACAGATGGTAGTACGGATCCCGTGGTTGTGTACCTTTGAAACCCTTTCCTATGGACTGGACCTGGAGCTTATGGCCCTTGATGGGGCAGGGGATCTCCTGTACCACGTTACGGTGCCTTATGCCAAATTGCTCCCCATACGTTCAGATTCAGGCCCCCAACTGGTCTTGAAGATGCATGCCCTGGATCGGTTTCAGGTAGCGAGACAGTACAAACCGGTCTGGACCGGTCCGGATCAATCCCATGCCGGAGACACCCAGCTCATACTGGATCTGAGCTATGGGGATTTTCTGCTCTTGTCAAAACTGAGCGAGGGACTGGATTCCCTTTTAATAGGAGAGCTTTTCACCGCAGTAAAAACGATCGGTTCCTATGGGTATATTCCCCAGGTATTTCAAGGGGAAATTGTATACCGATTGTCTGAACCAGCCCTGTTTCTGCCCATCGCCATATTAAGCATCGTCCTAGCCTGGAAATACCGTGCCCGCAGACGGTCCTTGTACCTGGTTCCTATGCTGGTAATCTTACCCCTGATATGCCACGGGATAGTGCTGCTTTACCGGAGTATCCTCAATACCCTGGGTATCTGGTCGGTTATCTACTTGGGGTTTCCCCTCTCCCTGGGACTTTTCACCTTCGGCCCCATTGTGGCCCTGGTTCTTTCCTTGGTGTTCTTAGCTGCCCAGCCCGGTTCCTCAGGGGTCACTATGAATTCTTCCTCCCAAAGAGGATAAACGGGAAACGAGATTTTCATAGCCCCGTTCTATCTGATAGACATTGCGGATAATGCTTTTCCCTTGGGCGCACATGGCGGCGATAACCATGGCCATCCCTGCCCGTACGTCAGGGCTATGTAATTCTGAACCTGAGAGGGTAGTAGGCCCTGAGATCACCGCCCGATGGGGGTCACAGAGGACGATCCGGGCGCCCATAGCAATGAGCTTATCCACAAAAAACATCCTTGACTCAAACATTTTTTCATGGACCAGTACCGTACCGGTAACCTGGGTGGCTACCACGGTGATGATACTGGTAAGATCCGGCGGAAAACCCGGCCAAGGAGCGTCATCGATCTTGGGGATCATGCCTCCCAAATCGCAGTTTACCGCCAGGGCTTGTTTCTTGGGGACATGCACGGTGGTGCCCTCATGTTCCCAGATGATGCCCAGTTTACCAAAGGCTATCTTGGCAGGCCGAAGATCCCCTGGGAGAGGCCCTTGGATGGTGAGTTCTCCTTGAGTAACCGCTGCCAAGCCGATGAAGGAACCAACCTCCATGAAGTCGGTTCCAATGGTAAAAGCACAACCGGACAGTTTCTTAACTCCTTGGATAGTAAGAATATTAGAACCGATTCCCTGGATCCGCGCACCCATAGAGACCAGCATACGGCAGAGGTCCTGTACATGCGGTTCGCTTGCCGCATTGGTGAGGGTGGTTTCTCCCTTGGCAAGGACCGCGGCCATGAGGGCGTTTTCCGTGGCAGTAACCGAGGCTTCATCCAGAAATATGTCCGCTCCGTGCAGCGTCGGAGCACTAAAGATAAACGTACCATTACTGGTTACTGACGCCCCCAATTCGGTAAGGGCCAGGAAATGGGTATCAAGCCGGCGCCGGCCAATGATGTCGCCTCCTGGGGGGGGGAGTACCGCTTTCCCGGTCCTGGCCAGTAGAGGGCCGGCAAAAAGGATGGAAGCCCGGATTTTTCGGGCATATCCTTCGGGAATTGCTGAAGTTTTGATATTCCCCAGGCTCATGCGGTACTCATTAGCAGCGATGGCTTGCACCGCCCCTCCCAGGGACTCGTATACCCCCAACATAACCTGGACATCTTCTATATCTGGGATGTTCCTGAGTATAACCGGTTCATCAGTTAAAAGCGCAGCGGCAATACAGGGTAACGCCGCGTTTTTATTGCCGCTTGCCCGGATGGTCCCTTGGATGGGATAACCGCCTTCAATACGATACTCATGCATAAGATGACTGTATATGAATGGGTCTGCTCTGGCTAGCACCAGGATAGATCCGGACTGTAGGCTTCCCAAAAAATCCGGCTCATGTTCCATTAGAGCGATACCAATCCCTACAAAGGGTTAAATACCATAAAAAGTTTCAATAAACATGTTGCTTTTCATCAGTACCTTTGGTATAATTCTTATAGTCTAGTCGAGGGTTTCAATAAAGAATCCTCTCCTTCACTTTTATGTTCTAAAGATCGGGAAATTAAATCCAAAGGGATTATAGAAAGGTATGTATGGTGGCTGATTTAGTCAAGGTAGAGCATATTTCAAAATCCTTTTCTGAGGTTATGGCGCTGGATGATGTGCAGTTTGATTTACGTCCCGGAGAAGTTCACGCTTTGCTTGGGGAGAATGGTGCCGGAAAATCGACATTGATGAAGATCATCTCCGGGGTTTATACTCGGGATTCAGGGGATTTTTATGTTAACGGCACGAAGATCCCTGGCGATCTGAACCCTCAGTCTGCGCAAAGTCTGGGGATCGGGATCATTCATCAGGAGTTGAATCTTTGTCCTCATCTTACGGTAGCAGAAAATGTCCTTTTAAACCGAGAATTTACCGTTTCTGGAATTTTAAACGAAAAAAAGCAGAACGAAGCGGTTAAACAGTACCTAACCACGCTGAACCTAGACATCGATCCTTCAACACCTGTCAGCAATTTACCGGTTTCAAAACAGCAGATGGTGGAGATATGTAAAACCCTTTCTATGAACGCCAAGATCATTATCATGGATGAGCCTACATCAGCCCTCACTGAAAAGGAAATTGAGGATCTTTTTAAGGTTATCGCCGTGCTAAAAAACGAGGGTCATGGGATCATCTATATTTCCCATCGGTTGGAGGAGTTGTCCCGTATTGTAGACCGAGTTACCATCTTACGGGACGGTAAGTATGTAAAAACCCTCAACTTTGCGGATACGAATTTATCCGAAATTATCAGCCTTATGGTCGGCCGTACCTTGACCGAGAAATTTCCCCGCATAACCGTGAAGCGGGGGGAAAAGGTTTTGGAGGTAAAGAACCTCTCCTCTTGCCACGGGGTTGGAGTTAAAAACGTATCTTTTGATCTGTACAGGGGAGAGATCCTCGCCTTTGCCGGGCTTATGGGGGCAGGTCGAACCGAGGTGGTCAGGGCAATTTCTGGAGCGGATAAGATGAGCGGAGGAGAAATAGTTATCCATGGAAAGCCGGTAAAGATCCACAACCCCCGGGAGGCCATCGCCCAGGGGCTTTTCTGCGCCCCGGAGGACCGAAAACGGGACGGTCTCTGCGTTAAGATGACGTTAAGGGAAAATATCACCCTCCCCAGTCTGGATATTGTTTCCAAGCTGGCCATTATCTTCCGGAAGCTGGAAAGCCAAAAGGCGAAGATGATGATCCAAAACCTTAAAATAAAAACCCCCAGCATGGATCAGTACGTAAAGAATCTTTCCGGTGGGAATCAGCAGAAGGTGGTCGTCGGCAAGTGGCTCATGCGGGACGCTAAGGTGGTGATCTTTGACGAGCCGACCCGGGGCATTGATGTGGCGTCCAAAATCGAAATCTATACTATCATCAACGATTTAAAAAGAAACGGCATCGGGGTGCTGTTTGTTTCTTCAGAGTTACCTGAGGTACTGGGTATGTCGGATCGTATCATGGTTATGTGTAACGGTAGGATAACTGCCGAACTCATTACTAAAGATACGGATCAGGAAGAAATTCTTAAATACGCGACGCAATATGCATAATAGGGGACGTACAGCATGAGTGATAGAAGGGTTACAAGGGGCTTGCGGTTGAATCTACCCCGATCCCAAAAACAACTGCTCTCGACCTTCAGCGGGCTTTTTTTACTGGGGGTGGTTTTTACCATTTTAAGCCCCTATTTCTTCTCGGTAAACAACCTTTTAACGGTAGCAACCCAAACAGCGGTTATCGCCATCATCGCCATTGGTCAGACCTATGTACTCATAACCGGAGGTATAGACCTGTCCATCGGTTCAAACATCGCGCTTTCAGCTATGATCGCGGGACTGGTCATGCGGGTGAACCTGCCGGTCCCCCTGGCCATCCTGGCCGGTTTGGCGACAGGCCTTACCTCGGGAGCGGTGAGTGGCACCCTGGTGGCCTTTGGGAACATCCCGCCCTTTATCGCAACACTGGGAACCATGACCGTGGCCCGTGGTATAAGCCTTACCCTGACCCAGGGAATCCCTATCAGTGGTCTGCCAAAAGGGTTTACCCGTTGGGGAACCGACTATACCCTCGGTATTCCCAATCCGGTACTGGTTATGGTGTTATTGGTACTTATCTTTGGTTTTGTTTTGGCAAAAACAAAGCTTGGCCGGTATGTATATGCCGTAGGCAGTAATTTTGAAGCGGCACGGTTGTCTGGGGTAAATACCCGAAAAACCCTCATACTGGTTTATGTGTTTTCGGGCTTATTAGCCGCTTTTGCAGGGCTGCTCATGGCAGCCCGGATCATCTCTGCTCAGCCCGCTGCAGGAGATGGGTATGAACTTGACGCAGTAGCCTCTTCGGTTATCGGTGGAACCAGTACCATGGGTGGTGAAGGTACCATCGCGGGAACCTTTATCGGCGCTTTTGTCATAGGTATACTCAGAAACGGACTCAACTTGATCGGTATATCTCCCTTTATTCAGAAAATCGTCATCGGAGTTGTAATTGTCGGTTCTGTATTTTTCGATAGGATTAAACGCAAGGATTAACGGGGTCATAAGGTTCCCTGAGAGGAATCTTAAAATATATATTAGGAGGATTATACATGAAAAAGAGGATCCTGTTCATGGGGGCGCTCGTAATGAGCTTGATAGGCGTTTTGCCGATTTGGGCAAGGGCCAGTCAGGAGGCTTCCACCGGGAAGATCAAGGTGATTTTTATTGCCATGGATTCTATTGATGAACATTGGCTAAAAGTCAAGGCGGGTACCGAAGATAAGGCCAAGGAACTGGGCAATGTAGCCTTAAGTTTCAATGCGCCTCCCGGGAAAGTAGATGCGAATGTTCAGCTCCAAATGGTTGAAGACGCCATTACCCAGAAAATGGATGCGATTCTGCTGGCCCCCCTGGATAAAGATGCCCTATCGCCGGGAGTGGATAGGGCAAAGGCAGCGGGGATTAAGGTCATCATCATCGACTCAGCCGTCGGTAGTTCAAATTATGATGCCTTCTTATCCACCGATAACGGCGCTGCGGGTCGTACTGCAGCGGATCAACTGGCAACATTGATCAATGGAACGGGAAAGATTGCGATCATCAACGCTCAGCCCGGCGCGGGTACCGCTATGGTCCGGGAGAACGATTTCAAAGATCAGATCGCTAAAAACTATCCCAATATCACCATTGTGGGAACGCAATTTTCCGATGGAGATAAAACCAAGGCCCTCAATATTGCTACTGATTTTATGACCGCCAACCCGGATCTGGCCGGTATCTATGCAACCAATGAGGGTTCTACCGTAGGTGCGGGTAATGCTATTGAACAAGCGGGAAAAACCGATGTCATTAAATTTGTCGGTTTCGATTGGTCAGCGGACACCAAAGCCCTCATTGAACGGGGTGTCTTGCAGGCAACTATGGTGCAGAATCCCTATCAGATGGGGTATCTGGGAGTTCAGGCCGCGGTGGATGCCTATAACGGAAAACCGATTCAGAAAGAGGTTGATACCGGGGTAACCGTCGCTACCAAAGATAATATGGATTCGATCAAATAGCACGAATTGCATCATGGGTATAAGGGGGTGCCTGGACATCGCGTGTCAGGCCCCCTTTTTTTGAGAAATCGGAACTAATGCTCAGGTATCCACATAATAGAGTTGTTCAAAAACTTCAGTTTTTGAACAAATTCCGATAAAAAACAGCAAAATGCGGAGCATTTTGCAAGACTTGTGTCGGACTAAAGTCCGCGATAACCAACCAGGTTATCGAACAAGTCCAATGCGTGAACATGAGCGTTCATTCGTGGTCCCTTAGTATTCCATCGAACTCTCGTTATACCAGTTATTGTTGGGGCTTGTTATGGCAATTATTGACTACCATACCCTCTTCATCGGAGTGGATATCGGAGGTACCAAAACCGCAGTTTCCCTTTGGGTAGGGGAAGAAAAGCTGGTACAAAAGGTACAATTTCCCACCATTGGAACCCCGGAAGAGGTTATCGCAAAGATAAATGTCGTGATTGATCGGATACTTGAGACAAACCCTGCCGCATCGACAGGCCTCTCCGCCCTGGGGATAAGCTGTGGCGGTCCCCTGGATCCTACGGAAGGGTTGCTCCTTTCCCCTCCCAATCTTCCCGGCTGGGACAGGATACCCATTGTACAGGTGCTACAGAAAAAAACCGGCCTTCCCTGTTTTCTAGAAAACGATGCTAACGCCTGTGCTCTCGCAGAATGGTACTGGGGAGTGGGTAGGGGCTACCAGGATATGGCCTTTCTCACCTTTGGAACCGGCTTGGGTTGTGGCTTGATACTGAATGGCCGACTATACCGAGGGGCCGGGGACCTCGCAGGAGAGATTGGGCATATCAGGATTGCCGAAGACGGCCCTGAAGGATACGGCAAACGGGGATCCTGGGAGGGCTTTTGTAGTGGCGGTGGGTTAAGCCGACTCTATGCCGAGACAACGGGACGGAACGAAACAGGAAAATATATCTGTGATGCCGCTGCGCGGGGAGAAGTAGATGCCCTGAGGGTTATCGAGAAATGTGCTTTTTATCTAGGCCGGGGAATAGCGCTCTTAATTGATATCCTCAATCCCCAGTGTATTGTCCTGGGAGGCATCTTTGTACGGAGCGAGGGACTTTTCCGCCGAATTATGGAATCGGTTATTGCTGAGGAAGCTCTAGAGCCTTCTCGGAAACAATGTAGCATACGTCCCGCCCTCCTGGGGGAACTCCTGGGGGATAAAGCGGCCTTAGGGGTAGCCATTAACGGCCTCTTGTCTAAACCTTCTCCTTAGATTCCAGAATAGGTACCCACCAAACTACCAATCCTTTCTGTATGCTATAGCAATAGAGTTGTTCAGAAACCTCAGTTTCTGAACAACTTCCGCTTAAAAAACAGCAAAATGCGGAGCATTTTGCAAGACTTGTTCGATAACCAACCGGGTTATTGAACAAGTCCAATGTT
>JAIRLU010000153.1 GCA_031259215.1 Treponema sp.
CGGAAGAGTGTGGCCGGTATCAGTCAAAAGGTTTTAACCGATAATTTACGGTCTTTGGAAGAAGACGGTATTGTGGTACGAAAAATCTATGCGGAAGTTCCTCCGAGGGTTGAATATTCGTTAAGTGAATTGGGCGAAACGCTCAGGCCCATTATTGAGGTTATGGAGAAGTGGGGAACGGCGTACAAGGCACGATTTGAAGATACATAGAAAGTATTTTATAGCGAAAGTCCCACAATACCGACAAATGGCGGCAGGCGCGGGCGTCGGCGTTTACTCTGAGAACAAGACCTCATACAGGAAATCCGAATCCAGGGCGGCATGCATCATGGGGCATCTTTTTTTAAGTTGACCTACATAAAACTCCCGACTATACTGCGATGGCGGAATGGCACACCCCGCAGTAGGCGACATCGGTGGCACCTGAAATGAATATGAGCTATTGAGTAATAATAGAAAGTAGAATATAAAGGTAGAACTATGAGAAATGAACCCTATGAAATAAAACAAAAAAAATATGAGATTGACGATATGCTTGAAGCGGAAACAATGCGTCTGGCTGAACATATTCGTTCACAAACTCCTCATGATGGTGATTTTGAAAACAAAACAGTGCATTGCAAGTTTGTGAAATATTCAGAAAGTGGTACAGTTTGTGTTAAAACCTTTAATACATCATCTTTATTGATTGTTGCGCAAGGGTCAAAAGAGATAATTATAGGACAAGAGGTCTATCATGTGGGTAAGGCTCAGATGCTTTTACTGCCTGTCGCATTGCCTATTGAAATTCACGCTTTGCAAGCGAGTCAGTCAAAGCCTTTTCTCACTATCGGTTTATACCTTGATTCCCATAGAATTTTTGAATTGGTATCAAAAATGTATTCCCAGGGTATTCATAAAGAGCAAATATCCGCCGGTACAGGTCTTGTTGCCGATGCGGATATACCTATTATAAATGCGGTAAATCGTTTCTTGATGTGTTTATCAAATGCTGAAGACATACAATATATCGCACCAATTGTCCTGGATGAAATTATAATACGGGTTCTGCGTAGTCCTATAGGCATGAGAATTGTTCAAATGGGTTTTACAGATTCAAATATGCAAGGAGTCATAAGAGCAATTTCCTGGCTGGGGGAGAACTTTTCACAGCAGATAAAAGTTGCGGACTTAGCCAGAATAGCATACATGAGTGAATCGGCTTTTCATGAACATTTCAAAAAGGTTACCTCCATGACGCCGCTGCAATACCAAAAATCCCTGAGACTTCATGAAGCGAGGCGACTGATGCTTGCTGATTCCATAGATGCAAGTACCGCAGGTAGTTTGGTCGGCTATGTAAGCGTTTCTCAATTTAACAGAGACTACAGCCGTTTCTTTGGATCCCCACCAAAAAGAAACGTGACTAAACTACGTCAAAAATTTCAGTAGAGTTGTTCAGAAACTGAAGTTTCTGAACAACTTCCGCTTAAAAACAGCAAAATGCGAAGCATTTTGCAAGACTTGTTTGATAACCAACCAAGTTATCGAACAAGTCCAGTATACTTAAGATCACAGGATTAGGCAATAATTTCCGAGGAATAGGCAAATATCATGCAAAGATATATGCTACGATTGTTCTATCAACCAATAACCAGGGAGTATTTTTTATGCATGAAATAATGAATATAATCAAAAGCAGACGCAGTATCCGTAATTTTTCCGATGAACAAATAAAGCAAGAAGAACTTGATGTGATATTGGAAGCGGGTATGTATGCGCCATCAGCAGCAGGCAAACAAGCGTGGCATTTTACGGTAGTACAAAATCAACAAATTCTTGATGAAATAGCATCGGAAGCAAAAAAAATATTTCGTTCAATGGATATTGAATTTCTTCAGAATCTTGGCGCAAATGAGCAATTTCATCCGTTTTTTCATGCGCCGACAGTGATTATCATCTCAGGAGCGGTCAACTCCATAGCACCAAACAGCGACTGCGCGGTTGCGGCACAGAATATGATGCTGGCCGCCGAGTCGCTGCACATCGGTTCCTGCTGGATTAGCGCCGCGGCTGTCATAACGCAGACTGAGGAAGGCAAAGAAATTATAAAAAAGTTAGGGCTGCCGGAAGGGCATGCTCCTTTTAACAGCGTTGCCCTGGGATATAAAAAAGCGGAGAGACACGATGCGCCTCCTCGCAGGGAAGGTGTGGTACATTACATTCGCTCAAAACGGGAATAAGACACCCCTCTTGCCGATGTAATCCGGGAGTGTGTACGACAAACCATCTGATGATGCTCATTCCAGCACCTCAGGGTTTATGGCATAGAAAATTATCGTCCCGCTTTGTGGCGGGATATCATTTTTACCGGGACACCAGTTATATAATCTCCATGAAGCGGCTTGCTATCCTACGCGTTCCTAATAAGCCGGGCTTAACCCTTTCCGTTAAAACATACCCGCCAACACAAGGTGTTTCACCTCGTAAAATAAACAAGAGCACGTAAAAAAGGGGATGTAACGGGGTATTTTCATTTTAACACTTCTTCGCTTATCGGATACAAACCCCTGTTTTGCTCCATGTGTCTTCCCCTTTCGCCTGTATCCTGCCATAAGTCGCCCTGCATTTCAACTTTTGCTCACAGTACATCGAGACCAACCTGTCGATTTCGCGTTACCTATTATCCTTCCACGTCACTTTTTTAAATAACCGGAAACCGGGCATTTTAGGTACTTTTTTAAAGGCCCTGGCCTAACTCAATTTCCGGGCAACTTCAACCATCTCAAACACTTCAAACTGATCATTCACCTGGATGTTGTCAAAACCCTCAATCCCCATACCAAATTCATAACCTGCGGCAACTTCCCGCACATCATCCTTAAACCGGCGCAAGGAAGCGATCTTACCGGTGTAAATCACGATGGCATCCCGGATAATATGAACGCTGGCGTTCCGTTTGACCGTCCCGGTCAAGACATAACAGCCGGCAATAGTACCGAATTTCGGGGTCTTGAAGGTATCTCGGACCTCCACCGTGGCGATGACCTCCTCCTTGGTGTCTGGTTTGAGCATTCCCTCCATAGCCTGCTGGATCTCCTCCACAGCCTTGTAGATGATGTTGTACTTACGGATGTCCACCTTTTCCTGATCCGCTAAGAGCTTGGCCTTGGGAACGGGCCGCACGTTAAACCCGATGATGATGGCGTTGGACGCAATGGCCAGGTCCACATCCCCTTCGTTAATGGCTCCGGGAAGGGCCTGAATCACATTGAGCCGTATTTCCTTGGTGGAAAGTTTTTCCAGGCTTGAGCGCAGGGCTTCCGCAGAACCTTGCACGTCTGCCTTGATGATCACCTTGAGCTCCTGAATCGCCCCATCGCTGATGGTATCGTACAGATTGTCCAGGGTGATCTTTTTGACGTTCTTCGCGTCTTCAAAGCGTTTAAGTTCCTGCCGTTTACCCGAAATGCTCCGGGCCAGCTTTTCCTCTTCCACCACTTGCAGGGGATCTCCTGCATTGGGAATACCCTCAAAACCAAGCACTTCTATGGGCATGGAGGGAGTCGCCACTTCAACCTTTTCTCCCTTGTCGTTAAAGAGGGCCCGCACCTTCCCCGGCCAAATCCCCGCGACAAAGGAATCTCCGATTTTCAGGGTTCCCTTTTCTACGATGACCGTAGCCACAATACCCCGGCCATGATCAATGCGGGATTCCAGAATCTTGCCTTCTGCGGCCCGGTTGTAATTGGCCTTGAGATCCAGAATTTCCGCTTCCAGCAGTATGGAATCAATGAGCTTATCGATCCCTTCCTTTCGCAACGCGGAAACTTCCACAAACATGGTCTGACCGCCCCACTCTTCAGGTTGAAGCCCCAGTTCAGAAAGCTGACTCTTTACCCGATCCGGATTGGCCTCGGGTTTATCGATTTTATTGATCCCCACGATAATGGGAACATCCGCTTCTTTAGCGTGGTTAATGGCTTCCACGGTTTGGGGCATGACCCCGTCATCCGCTGCAACCACCAGCACTACAATGTCCGTTACCTGGGCGCCCCGGGCCCGCATACGGGTAAAGGCCTCGTGCCCTGGGGTGTCCAGAAAGGTGATCCGCCCGTGGAGGGTATCTACCGTATAAGCGCCGATGTGCTGGGTGATGCCGCCGAATTCTCCGGAAACCACATCCGCACGGCGAATAGCGTCCAAGAGCTTGGTCTTGCCGTGATCCACATGCCCCATGACCGTAACCACCGGCGGTCGGGGATCCATGGAAAGTTCATCATCCAGCTCGGTTTCGATCAGGGTCTCATCATAGAGGCTGATGATCCGTACATCCGCCCCGAATTCCGCCGCAAGAAGGGTAGCGGTTTCTGCATCGATCTGCTGGTTGATGGTAACCAGCATCCCCATACTCATGAGTTTCTGAATCAAATCCGAAGCCTTGAGGTTCATCTTGCGGGCCAGTTCAGAAACTGATACCACTTCCATGATATCAATGGATTTAGGTACTGGATTCGCGGTATAGGCTATCTTCTTTTTCGTCTGAAGGAGCTTTTCCTCCATTTCCAGTTCTTTTTCCCGACGGGTATACATGGGTTTCTTGGATTTGAAGGTTTTTTTAACGGGTCCCTTGTTTTCAACTACCGAGGGGGTCTGAGGAGAAGCCCCCACGCCGGGTCGAGGAGGGCCGCCTAATCGAGGCATTCCCGGCCGCGGTCCATACCCCCCTGGCCGCGGGGTTCCTCCTTGGGGCAAACCAGGTCTACCGGGTCCTCGGGGCCGCTGGCCGCCGGGGGATCTCCCATTGGGACGAGGACCGCCCGGAACACCAAAGCGGTTGTTGGGCTGACCGGCCTCGGTATTTCGCGGTCCCATCGGCTTCCCTCCCATCCGGCCAGGTGCACCTGCCGGTCTTTGACGGACCGAGGATTGACCGGGGCGGTTCTGCGTATCTTCCCGTGGATACCTGGGGCCGACGAGTTTGCCTCCCACTCTCCCTGCCGCGGCAGCAGGCCGCTGAGTAACCGGGAAAGAACTGACCACATTTCGAGGCGGGGAAGGACGGTCTTGTTCTCGGGGTTTGATGTCTTTGGGAACCGTCCCTTTACCTGGTACCGGTATAGACCCTGATTCCCGGGGGACTTTAGGAGTTATGACTGAAGACACGGGGAATTCACCCTTTTCCAAGACATGCGCGGAGGCTTCTCTGGGTGTATTTTTGGACGCATCAGGAACCCCTCCTTCCTCAGGAACCGCTTCCCTGGCAACCACGACCTTGGGTTGGGGTTTCTTAACCGGAGCAACTGGTCCCGGGTGAGAAATCGAAGGAGCGGGGGCCTTCTTCTTGACGACCAGCTTCTTGCGGCCCGAAGCAGGGGTATGTTTTACCTCTCCATCTGAAGATTCAGGCTCATTAAACACCCGTTTAATGAGTTCTGCCTTTGGTTTCTGGGTACTATTTAATTCCTCAGCCATAATCCACCTTACATTATAATATCCGATTTTTACTAAAACCGATTATTCATCTTCATATTCAAAGCTTAATCCAATGCCACAATTCGGACAACTGGTCATGTCTACGGTTATATGAGCGCCGCATTCAGGACATTCATAGGTTTCAAGCTCTGGAGATAGCTCTTCATGAAGAACCTGCTCATCCTCAGAGGCATTCTCCACCCCGCTAAGCGCCTCTTCGGGAAGGGATTCTTTCTCATCTTCTTCGACAATTTCCACGTTCTCTTCAATTAACTTATGTAAGGCATCAAACTGTTCTGCGGTGATAGCCTTGAGTTCTAACAGTTCTTTTTTGGAAAGGGCAAGAAAATCTTCTATGAAATCAATACCCTTTTCTTGAAGCGCCTGAACTACCAGGGTATCCACGCCAGGAAGTTCAGAAATCCGGGAAAGCTCCTCGCCATACCCTTCAGCATCGCCAAACAATTCAGAAACCGCCCGTCGAGATTCGGCGGCAATATCCATTTCCTCAAACTGGGCATCGGTTTTCACATCAATATTCCAGTCCACCAGCCGATTCGCCAGGCGCACATTCAGCCCTTGCTTGCCTATGGCCAGGGAGAGCTGGGACTCACTCACCACTGCGAGGGCCTGATGTTTCCCCTCATCCAGGATAATCACATCCCGAACCTCTGCCGGGGAAAGGGCATTTTTGATGAAACGCCGGGGATCCGGATCGTACTTGAGAATATCAATTTTTTCCCCTTCCAGTTCCTTGATGATCGCTTGAATCCGCACCCCTTTGAGACCCACACAGGCCCCCACGGGATCCACATCATCCCGGTTGGAATAGACCGCTAATTTGGTCCGATACCCTGGTTCCCGGACGAGCTTATGGATTTCCACGGTTTTATCGTAAACTTCAGGTACCTCAAGCTCAAAGATCGCCCTGACAAAATCCGTATGGGTCCGGGAGAGAACCACCTGAAGCCCTGCGGGGGTCTTATTTACTTCGATAATCAGGGCTTTGATCCTATCATTGGCATGGTAGGTCTCCCGGGGAGACTGGTACTTTTTGGGGAGGATCCCTTCCAGTTTCCCCAGGTCTACATAGATCGTACCGTTCCGTTCCCGCTGATAATACCCGATGACGATCTCCCCTACCTTGTTCTTATATTCGGAATACAGGCTATCCTTCTGGATTTCCCGGATGGATTGATGCGCGGTCTGTTTGGCACTTTGCACCGAAATTCGGTCAAATTCCTTGGGATCTACTTCAATAAGGATCTCATCCCCTATATCCGCATCAGGATTCAAGGTCTGGGCTTCTTCCAAATCTATCTCTGAAACCGGATCGTACACCCCGTCAACAATCTTCTTTTTCGCATATACCGAGACTTCCCGCTCCTCGCTTATCCGAACAATGGCGTTATCTGCATTCCCATACCGGCGTTTATACGCCGCAAGGATGGTATTTTCGATGGTCCTGAGTATGAGTTCCTCCGACATACCCCGGTCTTGAATAAGCTGGTGGATTACTTCCGATATATCTATTGCCACAAGCCTAAACCTCCTGTGAATAATCTAATTTTACCTTAGCGATATCCTCATATACTAACTCGATCATTCCATCCTTCCCTTGAAGCACCAGATGGGTCTCATCTGCTGCCTTAAGCAGGCCCGCAGACCAATCGGAAATATCCCTTCTGAAGCATTTTATACCTCGTCCAATATAATGTACCAATTCGGACCCATCCTTAATAACCCGCTCGATCCCAGGAGAAGACACCTCTACCGAAAGCTCCTGGCCGGGAAAGGCCAATTCCAGCCGGGGCAGTAAGGCTCGATGAACCTGGGAACAATCATCCACTCCCACGGTCCCAGCCTTATAGATCACCGTCCTGACCTGTACGCTTCCTTTGTGGCGTGACGCCGATACATCCACCAGGGCCATTCCCAAGCCCTGTACCACCGGTTTAATCAAATCAAATAAGGGGTCCCCTTCCCTCGGCGTGAACCGCATCGGATCATCTCCTTAAAGTAGCCGTACCTCATCATGAATCAAGGCCCTCCCCCCAATCAGAAGAAAGATCCTATAAAAAAAGGGTCGCCGAACGACCCTTTTTATGATTATGAATCTATTCATTGAATCTTCGACTACTGATCTACCATATCGCCACTGGAAAGTTTTGTCAATATAGAATAAGGTAAATATAAAGGGGGAGGGACCTTTTAAAATAACTCATTTTGCAAGCGCTTATGACTTTTTAGGGACCTTTCTTTAACCCTATCATGGTGGGTATATTCCCCAATCATGAGGGGGGATAGGGGATTATGCGGTTGTGCATGTTTCTCTCCATTGGCAGGGTGGTGATTCGCATAACAATAGACGCATCCGTTTAAGCAGGTATTATATACACCAATATCAAGACTTTCAACGCATCTGCAAGCAAGCCGCTGATTTTTATCTTTTGTACCATCCACTGAATAGCCGCTGAGTTGGGATATAAGCGTATCATCTATACAGCGGCCGTGGGAGATACCGTATGGGGACAGATCCATAGTTTCCGCACAGGTTTCTATCAAAAGACCCTGTTCTTGAGCGATTTTAGCGATATATGTAGCTATAAGGACTTTTTCTTCCTGTTTTATAGCGATATTTATATCCTTGCCAGCATTTTTTTTATAAAAATCCATAAAACTGAAGCTTACTTTTTTAGTATACCCTTGTAATTTACGGGCTATGATTCCAAATTGTTCAATATGATAGGCAATAGGGTAGGTATCATTAAGCAATATGGGATCATACCGCCATATAACTCGGTGGGGACCTATCTTTTCTGCCAGGGATATAAAGGTATCCACCAGTTCGGATTTTTCAGGTAACCTGGTTTCGATATCCTGGGCATAGGCATTAAGGGTAAATTGAAAATAATAGGGATATGCTTTAATGAGGTGCAGGTGATTAAGCATGGGTTTGGGGTTCTTAGTCCAGAATACGAAAGCATCAACCCTCTCAGGAGAGAGGAAAACCTTACTCACCTGATGACTATAAAAAGGATTCCGCACGGATACAAAGCCTTCTCGTATCCGGTTAAAAAACCATGCTGCATAATAAGCGGGTATATCGGTTCTTCTACTGGCACTGATAATCATGCTTATCTACTCGTCATGGTAACCTGGAGGTGAGGGGAATTGAACCCCTGACCTTTTGAATGCCATTCAAACGCTCTAGCCAACTGAGCTACACCCCCGGACTGCATCTCAAAGAACTCAATTCTTGAGTGATCTTAATATACTATATTGTTTCAAGTATTTCAAGTGCTTATGTCAAATCATAATAGAAAAATCCACCATGGAACACCTTTATCCTGCTATGGACTTTTCAGGGTCCGCTGCTTCCCAATGATAGATGAAACGAGTACGGCACTGAGGATTAAGCCGCCACCCAGAAGTGCAGAAAGAGAAGGCCGCTCCCCAGTTACCAGCAGTACCCAAAGCGGATTAAGTACCGGTTCAATCACCGCGGTAAGCATGGCCTGTATGGCGCTGACCCGTTTGATCCCATAGGCGAACAGCAGGGAAGCAAAGCCGATTTGAAGGGTTCCCATAAAGAGAACCGCTCCCATACTCCCGGCAGTAATGGGGGGAGTATAGAGAAAAACAAAGGGTATGGCAACAACGGCGCAGAGGATGTGGGACAGGAGCATGGCATCCGCAGGGTTTCCTTCTTTTTGCATCCGCATACATACCGAATTGGTACCAAAGAGTATACCTGAAAGAACCGCAAGGCAGTCTCCGGCCAAGGTACCCCCTCCTAAACTATCCTTAAAAAATATGAACAGTCCAGCTATGACCAGGCATAGGGCGCCCCAATGTTCCCAGTAGAGCTTTTCCTTGATTAGAACCCAGCCGATGATCGCTGCCCACAGAGGGGCACTGTACTGTAATAGAATGGCGTTAGCCGAGGTAGTGAGTTTATTGGCAATCACAAAGGTGATCATGGTAATGGCATAGGCTAGTCCTGCGGCGAAAACGGGCAGACGCTGAGTGGTCTTGCTCCTTCTCCGCTTAAATAGGATGCTCATCCCCCACAAGAAAAAAGCGGCGATACAACTACGGGCCCCTGCGATGAGTACCGGATGCCAGGGAACGAGTTTGATACAGAGCCCTGAGGTGCTCCAAAGTATAGCACAGAGAAAAATAGCCCCCTGCCCAAAAGTCTGGGGGCTTCTAGTACGGGCATACTTCATGCTCTTCATCATACCGAAATGGTGCCTTGAGGGGAATCAGGATCCACAGAATCTTTCAGCATAGGCTTAAATAACGTATTCCAGGGCCCTCAAAGCATTAAAGCAGGAAGGGATCATCCGGTCTCCCACTGCTATTACACCCTGGCCTAAAAAACCCTGGAAAATCACCAGCCCTCCATCTCAGGCTTTGCCCAAGGATGGCTCTCGGTGGGCAGGATCATTTTCGTTTAAGCCACGGGGGCCTTGTGTGGTACCTGGGGTTCAAGAGTAAATCTCAGGGTTCATCATGGCAGCGAACAGGATAGGGAACTTGAGGGCTTTAGTCAGGGAAGCATTGGACTTGTTCAATAACCCGGTTGGTTATCGAACAAGTCTTGCAAAATGCTCCGCATTTTGCTGTTTTTTAAGCGGAAGTTGTTCAGAAACTGAGGTTTCTGAACAACTCTATTATTAACTTATGTTACGCAAAAGCAAGTTTTTCCGTGTGTTTCCAAAGATCTCCAAAAGCTGTCATAGCGGTTTGCATCGCAGTCATATAAATTTTTGTTTTTATCGCAAAATGATTAAATCCAGTAGCTAGTTTTACTATTTC
>JAIRLU010000155.1 GCA_031259215.1 Treponema sp.
TCATTGGACTTGTTCAATAACCCGGTTGGTTATCGAACAAGTCTTGCAAAATGCTCCGCATTTTGCTGTTTTTTAAGCGGAAGTTGTTCAGAAACTGAGGTTTCTGAACAACTCTATTAATAGAATCATACTGATTGAAGGAGAAATATCTCCCCGTTAAAAAAATGCCTTCATCTGCTAGAATACAGCTATTGTTCACGTACACCTCCTTCCTAATCGTTTCGGTCTACCCCCGGCTTCCCCGCCAGGAAGAAGATACGGGCCTTTCCCGCGGTAACGAGGCATCCCTTACTCTCGGCTGGATTTTATGATGAGGCATTACCGCATATCTGCGCAAATTTTTCGTGATTTTTTTGAAGATCCTGGCTCTTTCTTTACTCAACAATTCCCCCAATCAGAGCTGCAACGCCACAGTTTTCTATGGGTTTATACCGGTAGTCTCTTGGCATACAATCTCGGCAAACTCATGGATCGTAGCAAGAAAGACCGCTACAATGGCCGGATCAAAATGCCCTATACTCTCATGTTCAATGATCTGCACCGCTTCTTTCTGCGTAAAGGCCTTTTTATAGGGCCGCACCGAAAGCAGGGCGTCGTATACATCCACAATTGCCATGAGCCGTCCTTGCAAGGGAATGGCCGCCCCCTTAAGCCCCTGGGGATACCCGGAACCATCCCATTTTTCATGATGGGTTCCGGCTAGGATCTTGGCATGTTCCAGGAAAGCCTTTTCCGAGGTACTCTCCCCGATCTTTTCAATAACCTGGACCCCAAAGGTGGTATGCTTTTTCATCTCTGTGAACTCTTCATCGGTGAGTTTTCCCTGCTTAAAGAGGATACTGTCTTTAATGGCGATTTTGCCCACATCGTGGAGTTGGGATGACTGTAAAAAGATATCTTCATCCCAGGCGCTGATTTCCTCCTGATACACCCCTTGACGTTTCATGGTTCGGATCAAGATCTTGAGATAGGCACGGGTCCGTTCAATATGACCGCCGGTAATCGAATCTCGGGATTCAACCAACTCCGCCACGGTCTGGAGAATGGCATTTTGTAGTCCCACCACTTCCTGAGTCTTGTCTCTTACCATCTGCTGGAGATTGGTATTGTATGCTTCCAGTTCCTTCCTTTGAGATTCCACTAACAGATGGACCTCAATACGTTTTATTAAAAGGGAGGGAACAAAGGGTTTGATGATATAATCAATGGCCCCGAGGGACAAACCTTGCAACTCACTGCCGTCATCGCTTTTGGCGGTCAAAAAAATAACCGGAATCTGGGCGAATTTTTCCTGTTTCTTGAGGACTTTGATCACCTCATAGCCGTTCATCTCCGGCATCTCCACATCCAGGAGAATCATCTCCGGGATCACTTTTTCAAGCAGCTTGAACAGCTTTTCCCCGGAAGGAAGGGTAAACACATCGTATTTGTCGATTAAGGCGGCTTTCCCTACTGTTAAATTGGTGATGTTATCATCTACGAGCATGATTTTTTTGCGTTCAGTTCCCATACTTCGATACTCCTTGCTTAGAGCGCCGGTCTCAAACCAAACTGAGGGCGGATCTAGGGTCCGATGAAACTGGCTCCCCCAAAAAAAGCAGCTGCACGTCCATTTTTTCCCTTAAATCTCCCGTTGCGGTTTCAATATCTGACCTTTTGAAACCGCCTCAATAAGAAAAAAGATAAAAGCCCCGGCGATCAACGCCCTTCATCAGATAAAAGCGTTTCAATGGAAGCAATCGCTTCATCATAATCGAATAACAGAATATGTCGGCCTATCTCAGCAATACCGCTGTTCACCGGTTCACCCCAATTTTCCTTTTGCAGTCTGCTGATACCTTCGTCTGCCTTCCCCACATCCATCGTATGCAGAGCTGCTTTCAATTCCTCCAGTTCCTGCTGCAATACAAGCTTATCCCCGGTCACTTCCCCTCCCATACCCCTCAGAGACGTTTGCTGGGATGCATAGGCTTGTAAGGCATGATTGACATTTTCCAACAGTTTGGTAAAGTCTTCCAAGAAAGGACCGTGGTGTTGCTCAATATAGGTAGGATTCTCGGTTCTCCCCGCGTTTTCCAGGGCCTTGGCCTGTTCAGATAGGGCTTCTGCTCCAATGGTAGCCGCAGTACTCTTAACCGCGTGGACATAGGTGGTATACAAGCGCATATCCCCTGCGGCTAAACAGGCGTTTAACTGACCGAGCTTTTCCATGCTCTCTGTCCAAAAGATTCCCAAAATATCCATATACGTATCCAGGGAACCCCCGGTCATTCTTATACCACGGCTCACTGCGACACCGTCAATGACCGGTAGCCCACACTCCTTAGATTCCTCAGATACGACCGTATCCGGGGTATCCACAGAGGGAACAGGATCCATCTTGTCTATAGCAAAATCCTCTTTTTTATGATCTTGGTATTTTTCTCGCTTTGCCTCAGGGATCCATTTTTGTAATACGCTATTTAAACGGGATAGCTCAATAGGTTTGGAGAGGAAATCATTCATACCGTTCTGTAAAAACATTTCCTTAACCCCGGATACGGCATTGGCGGTCAAGGCGATAATGGGGAGTTCTTTATAGTAATTTCCTTTGCCTTCCAGGTTCCGTATGATACCCGTGGCCTCAATACCGTCCATTTCAGGCATCGCGTGATCCATAAAGACGATATCATAGGTTTTCGTTTGTACGCATTCAATCGCCTCGGCGCCGCTTTTACAGCTATCCACCTGCATCTTATAGGGAGCCATAAGGCCTTCGGCAACTTTCAGGTTAGTGATAATATCATCTACCAGGAGAATACGGGCGCTCGGGGCGATAAACCGTACCCCGCTTTCCCGGGGGTCCTTATACGAGCTATGGGTACTGGCCTGATCGTTCAGAATCTCTGCGATTGAAATGGCATGAGCCGGCATGGTCAGGGTACAGATGTCCATGCCGTTAAGTTCCGCGCCGTATTCTATCATCACCACCAGCTTGGAGGGTATACCCATCCGATCAAGGATGTGCTTAGCCCCCTCATATAAGACCTGCAAGACAAAGATGAAGGGATAGGGATGTTCCTTGAGGACATCATGGAAATCAGATTGTACCTGCACCAACGCGGTCCGTACCCCCAGATTCTTAAGACTGGTGATAATAGAATACACATAGGGATGGTTGAACCCATAGATGAGGACCTCCTTTTCTCCGGGGTTTTCTACCACGGCGAGTTGTTCCGGTTCCTCTATGATCTGGGGCATGAGGATAGTAAAAGTACTCCCTTTGCCGTATTCACTGGTAAAAGAAATCTCCCCCCCCATGGCTTCGCACAGGTTTTTGGTGATAGCCAAGCCCAAGCCGGTTCCCTCGATCTTTCGGTTTTTTTCCTTATCAAACTGAATAAAATCACCGAAAATTTGGTCGAAATTTTCTTTTTTAATACCAATACCGGTATCTTCAACCATGATATGCAGTATCGTATACTCGGTATCATGGACTTCTCCGGTAATAGAAAAGGTAATCGACCCTTTTTCCGTGTATTTCACCGCGTTATTCAGAACATTCAAGATGATCTGCCGGATCCGCACCTCATCCCCTCTGAGCTTATTGGGCAGCTTGGCATCAATCGAGACCAGCAGCACTACGGGCTTTTCATTGAGCCGCATCCGAATAATCGTCACAATATCATTAATCACCGAGGACAGGAGGTACGGGCTCTCGCTTATCTCCATCTTACCGGATTCTATCTTTGAAAAGTCGAGAATGTCGTTTATGATGGAAAGCAGATTCGCACTGGCCTGCTTGATACTCATGGCATGTTCGTATACCTCTCGGGTAATCGGTTCCCGCAGGATAAGTTCCGCCATACCCACAATCGCGTTCATAGGGGTCCGTATTTCATGGCTCATCTTGGCGAGGAAATTCGACTTACTCTTGTTTTTTTCGTCGGCAACGATTTTATCGGTGTATACATGCAGGAGAAAATAACATAAAATAGACACCAGTATCAGACCCAGGACCGAGAGCAAAATCGCCATCTTGTATACATGCCGGTAATAACTGCTGCTGGAAGTTACCAGGCCAATGTGCCAATTATTAAAGAGTCTTTTAAAAAACACAACACTCTTTACCCCATACCAATTGGTAAATTCCATCCCCGAGATCGTATCGTTTTCAGTAAGCGCCTTGGTAAGCTGTGCATATTCAGAGCCTATGGAGGGAAAGGAACGATCCCGAAATTGAGGCCCTCGTCCATGGAGCACGATCTTATAGGTATTATCAAGAATAATGCCGTACCCAGCCCCCCCAAGATTCAATTCCCCGATGAACCCCAACATTTCGGAAATGTTGATATCCATCGCCAGGATTCCCAAAGGCTCCCCGGCGCTATCCAGAATTTTCTGGGATACCGAAACAATGGAATTCCCCGTCCTGCTATCGATATACGGGTCGCTATAGAAAAGCTTTCCATCTGCCTCATCTGCACCGGTATACCAGGGTTGTGTAGTAGGATCATCCGGAGGAATCCAATCGACACCGATCAAAAAAACACCCTGAATCACGCCATAAATCCCCCCAAACCCCTTGATAACCCGATCGCCCCTCGTATCATTCCAGTGGGTGAGTTGGGCAAGGGTCTGCTGGATCGCATCTTTGGGTTTTTTCTCCTGGATCATTCGTTCAACGAAGAAACCGGTGCTTTTCAAAAACACCCCTGCCTGGTTTAATTCTGCCTGTATCCGGATCTGGGCGGATTCTATGGCTTTTTCCCCATTACTGAACAGTTCGGACTGGACTATACTCCCGGTATAGAGATAACTCACCACTACCATGATGGTAAATGCCAAGATAACGAACAACAACTGCCGATAGTTGAGTTTAATGATATCCCGTAATTGCATCCTGAGCGTACTCCTCTTACCTATGCCAAGGCTCGCTGTTGCCTATCACCTCCATAGCTAGCGCTTATTCCCATCCAATTCAGTATTTATTAAGTCTTGAAATGTTTCACCACACTCTCCATACCTTGAATGTTCTTGACGGTCTTTTCCGCTACCTCTGAAACACTTTTTGAACTACTTTCTATCTCATCAAACCCCGATGCTATTTGTTCAATATTCTGCTGAATCTGTCGGGAAGAATCCCTTAAGAGACTGATGGTGGTAATCATGGTGTTATTACCGGTACCCATTTCCTTGGAACCTTTCCGTACATTAGAGGTAACTTCATTTACCACTTGTAAGGTCTTAAGGATCTGGGAAGACCCTTCTTTCTGTTCGTTCATGGCCTGTCTGACTTCCCGCACAATGGCATCGGTCTTTCCAATCCGCTCTGAAACCCGGGTAAAGGCGCTTTCCGAATCCTTGGAAGTGGTAACCACTTCTGCGATGGCCTGCTGCACCAGGTTAATTTCTTCCCGGATATTCTTTGATTGTCCTGCAGAGGTCTCTGCAAGCTTGCGTATTTCATCTGCCACTACCGCAAACCCTTTACCCGTATCCCCTGCATGGGCCGCCTCAATCGCGGCATTCATCGCAAGGAGGTTGGTCTGGCTGGCAATGGTGGATATAACCTTGTTGGCTTCCAACAACGCCGCAGAACGCTCTGCGATAAGTTCGATTTTCTTCATAGACTCGATCTGCGCCCCTTTGCCTTTTTCCGCTAGGGCGATGAGTTCAATAAACTGATCCGCCATTACATTAATGGACGTACTGACCGACGCAATATTACTCACCATTTCTTCTATTGAAGAAGATGCAGTGGATATACTATCCGCCTGCTCATCGATCATCTTCTCCATGCTCTTGATATTAGCGGCAACTTTTTCTACAGCCTCGGTAGAATCCCCCACGGTGTTTACCTGGGCATTGGCTTTATTCTTGACCGTATCGACACTGGAAGCAATCCGGGATAAGGCCCCTACCGAAGTCTGGACATTCTGTTGCAGTTTTTTTCCTAATTCGAGAAAATTCCGCTGAAACTCCTTGATTGCCGTGATATTCTCGGAAAGACTATGACAAAGGTAATTGATGAGTCCTGCAACAGACCCCAGTTCATCCACCGAAGGAATGGTAATCCGCTGTCTCAAATCTTTCTCTTCCAGGGTAATCCGCTCAAGCTCCTTGATGATCACGTCATAAATACTCGCCGTGGCTTTACTCTGGGTCAAGACGCACACCAAGGCCACGACCAGAAATAGCAGAGCGCCCACGGTGCTTACCGCCAAAGCCTTGGACAGCAGAGACCGATCCCCTTGGCTAACGGCTCCCACCAATAGAAAGCATCCGATACCTAAGAGCAGGCTTCCTACAATCAGACCTCCAGGAACGACAATCAATTTATGGTATTGCCCCTGCTTTCGTAACTCAGTAGGATACCGGATAACTACTTGGGAAGTGAGAAATAGGCCGATCTGCTTATCACTCATAACAAGAACAAATAATCCCCATACCAGAGCAAAGGCCAGATGGCACAGAAAAACCGCGCCTTTCTGCGTATCCGGTATCCCCAGGGCTGAAGCAAAAGGAACAAGAATCGCTCCGTAAAGCCCGCCACCTACAACATAGATGCCAAAACTTTTCAGCCCAAGCTCACCGATGCCTTGCAAGTGGGAACTATGCTTGCTTATATCTCGCCATTGGGATTTCCGAAACTCTTCCCCCATGATGCTTCCCAGCTTAAAGAAGAACCCGGCAACGAGGACAAGAAAACCCAAGCCAAGCCCGATCACCACCGCCAAGGACCAACCCTGAGCGGTTCCTGCATTTCTTATCACAAGAATAGACCCTAAGACTACCGCAACCTGAGCTAGTGCACTACCGATTGCGAGGGTAATATATGAGCGTTGCGCCTCATTCATCGAAAACCTCCGTTTGTTTAATTTTACGTAACCCGTTATTCCTCTATTGAATCGACCCTACTGAAGAGGAAACACTACTCAATTATATACAAGGAATTACGGGTTTTCATAAAATACTTGATGAACCATTGGTTTCTACAATATCCAGTCGCCCTGCTGAACCACGGCAGAAACAACCCTTTAAGATTCCTCCTGAGTCTAGTATAGCCCATAAAAAATGTCAAGGGGCCGCATGGCCTCATCCCTAATCGAAGCCCCACGAACGCAGGTTTACGTAAATACCCGATGAAACAGCCCCTCCTTTGACCGCTATAAAACAGCCTCCTTATTGAAGCAATACCTATCTTGGGGTGCCTTGTAGAGGGTACGTGGTTTAAGGAGGCCTCGGGTGGAAAACCCTTCAGAAGCACATACCCAAAGCCCATACGCCCTGGCGGAGCCGAATCCCCTGGACGCGGCGGCGAAAGCGTTTTTCGGTGTACCCTACCTGTTCCCTTACCAACGACTGGTGGTGTCCAATATCCTGGAAGCAGCGGAGGCTCGAGGTATCCCTATCCACTGGCCTGGGACCGGCCCTGTATACGCTCCAGCTCGTGATACCCCTAAATCCCCAGGCTCCCCTGAAGGGGCAGAGACCCTGGACAGAGCAGACCGGGAAAGCCGAGGCAGACAGATCGTCGTCCTCCCTACGGGTGCAGGGAAGTCCCTCTGTTTCCAGCTTCCTGCCATGCTGTTTGCCGGACCGACGCTGGTAATCTATCCTATTCTGTCTTTGATGGCAGACCAAGAGCGGCGCTTGCGAGAACGGGGATTGGTTCCGGTTATCCTCCGAGGGGGTCAAAGCTCAGAGGAACGGCGGGCCCTTTGGAAACGGCTTCAGTCCGGGCACAGCCGCTTTATCATCGCCAATCCAGAGGTCCTCTTGACTGCTTCGGTGCTGGGAACCCTCAAAGAACTCGGTATTGTCCACGTCGTGATTGATGAGGCCCATTGTATCAGTACCTGGGGGGAACAGTTCAGGCCTTGTTATCGGGAAATTGCCAGAATACTCAATGCCGCCAAGGGATCACTGGTTCCCTTGGTAACTGCGTTTACGGCTACGGCTTCTGCATCGGTCCTAGAGAACATAGAACAGGCCCTTTTCGGCAACCTGGGAGCCCACCGGATCATCGGTAACCCGGACCGGAGTAATATCCGCTATACTGCCCAGGGGTGCATACTCCGGGATATGGCGGTCCGAGACCTGCTCATCAAACACCCCAAACCTGCCCTGGTATTTTGCGCTTCCCGGCTAGGGACCCAACAACTTGCCCGGTACCTCAGAAACGAATGGGAGGAACAGGGAGTAGCAGCTCAAGATATTCGGTTTTACCATGCCGGTTTAAGCAGGGAAGAAAAAAACATCGGGGAAGCCTGGTTTTTGACGCATCCTCAGGGAATCTTAATTGCCACCTGTGCCTATGGTATGGGAGTGGACAAGGGGGATATCCGCACGGTGATACACCGGGATTGCCCGCCTTCAGTGGAAGCCTATCTCCAGGAGTCAGGCCGGGCCGGGCGGGACGGAGAGCCTTCCCAGGCGATACTCCTTTGGGGGCCTGGGGATGAAGGGGCCCTTAAACGAGCGCCTTCTGAGGCAAGCCGGAGCCGCCTGGTACCGCTTCTTTCCTATGCCCGGAATACCAACGTATGTCGTCGTAAGGTTTTGCTTCAACTCCTCAATTATGAAGGGGCAAAGGAAAGCCTCGGATCGGATTGTTGTGATGTATGTGCCGGTCGGGCCTTAAACACCCTGCGAGAGGAGGCGAGTCTGATCGGATTTTTCAAGAACCACCGCCGCCGGTATACCCTTACCGAAGCAGCCCAGGTCTTATCTCAAGCTGCGCCCCATAGATGGTCCCCGGAAGAGGCAAAACAAGGGGTAATGCAGCTTATCACCCAGCATACCCTCCGGCAAATCAAACATCCTTTATGGAAAAACAAAATAGATTTTTAAGGGTAAAAGGGTTGGTACTGTTTTACCGTGGAGGATCCGGTTGATAACCCATGCGGGGAAGGGGGTACTTACCGTGAGTTCAATGGAATACTAACCGTCCGTGAATAGAGTTGTTCGGAAACCTCAGTTTCCGAACAACTTCCGCTTAAAAAACGATAAAAACGTGGATTTTATGAAGAAATCCACGTTTTTTGGAGACTTGTTCGAGAACCAACCGGGTTCTCGAACAAGTCCAATGAACGCTCATGTTCACCCATTATTTGGATCCATGAACAGTAATTCCCGTGATTTCAGGACTAAGCTCCGGCGGACTTGTTTTGTCACACCTCCTGTTATAAAGACCCCGGGGCCGAGGGTAGGGCCCCTTGCTCCCTTCGGCAGGATCAACCCAGCGGTTTGTTGCATCATACCCTTGGGATCCCTCAAGGCCCCTCCTTTGCTACGATACGATCTGCTGGGAATATTCCAAATACTCCGCAATGTTTTTACTCGCCTGTAATACATGGGAAACACTGTCCCCTACCGCCCCGGATACTTTCCTTAAATGCTCGATCCCTTCGTATATGTCACTGCTCTCTTTCTTTATCCCCATCGAATCTTCCTGTATCACATTCGTCTTCTCTTGGATCACCTTCA
>JAIRLU010000172.1 GCA_031259215.1 Treponema sp.
TCATTTTTTTCATAAAAAACTCCTTAAAACAACATGCAGGTCTTATACAAGAACCTTATAGCAAAGGGTGTATGTGCGGGGTTTACGCGCATACCAACCTGTACCATACCTAAAATCTCCAGGTGTAGGATATTTTGTATCCCAGGTCATCGTTAGCAGTGGGAACCACATCGAGGCTCAATCCGTCCAAGGGCCTTATGGCAACTTGAGAACCAGGCTTGTGGTATATTTGGGCCCTTATTATACTGAATATCGCCCCTCCAGCATAACACCCAAGCCCGATAAAAAAGGGATATGTGGTTTCAGATATTGCCATCGGCTCCCCCCACGAATATATAAGCGTAGCAACTACAACAACAGTACCAACTCCCTCCAAGGCGGCGGTAACTCCTCCGCCAAATTTGTCCCTTTCCACCACAAAGGATCCCAGTCCAAATAATAAATTCAAGGCAGATGCCTTTAACCGTTCCTCAAAGGTAAAGTCCACAAGGTCATTGGTTCTCTGCAACAGGGATTCCAGAACCTTATCACTCCTAATATCTTCTGAAAAGGCATACTCAATCGTCGCGCCTTCCGTTGCTATGGCCTGCAACCGTATTCTGTACCGGGATCCAATCAGTTCTATGGAACCTATGATGATGCTTTGCGCGCCAAACATCCGTCCAATACCCTGGGCAGATTCATCGCTTACCTCGCCGGACATATTGAAGTCCAGTTCCCCCCGGATCGCGTCCAACCTTCTCCGTTCCACCGGCTTCAAGACGCCGATATGGACAATAGCGTTGTTTAGCTCATCAATGGCATAATCCGTGAGCCTGGTTGACTGGGATTAAAAATTGATGACCGCCACGGTGCTCCCCTCGGTTAATCGGCTACTCAACTCCTGGGCGGCGTTTTTTATTAAATCGTCCAGGGTTTGCGCGCATACCAACCTGTACCATACCTAAAATCTCCAGCCGAACATAGCTCACCACCCCGAGGGGCAGGTTTCCTGTGGTTATGATCACGGCGATTCGTACTGCTTAATACGCTTCCGATGCCATTGCCACGATTTCTGCGGTTGTAACGTCCAGGGCTTTCAAGCGCAAACGCCGCGTGGAACCTACGCCGGTGATGCTTCCGGTTATCACGATATTGGCGCCTAACAATTTTCCGATGGACACCGCCGAATCATCATCAACTTCCCCGGATAATTGAAAATTCTGTTCAGTCCTGATAGTTTCAAGACTCTTCCGGTCAACCACCTTGAAACTGCCGGAACTTACTATGACGTATGCAAGTTCGTCAAGAACGAATTCCGCGGCTTCCACATCTCTTGAGGCAATGTTTACCACCGCGATGGTCGTTTTCGGCTGGAGGCGGGTGATGATCACCTCTGCAGCCGCATAGAGCGCCGCTTCTAACGTGGATTGACCAATCGATTTGGGCGTAACCGGAGCGCCGGCAGCGGGTTTTGCCGGAACCGGAGCGACGCTACCGGCGGGTTTTACCGGAACCGGAGCGCTGCCGCCCACCGTGATAACAAAGTCGTTTATCGAATTCGCTATCACGCTGATCGTAATGATTCCCCCGGCAGCGTTGAACGATACTTCATTCGTTTTCATCGTATACAGTTCCGCATATATTTTGTGAACGCCGTCAGGAACCCTTACCACGTCGGATTTTCCATTTGCCAGGGTCAGTCTGTTTTTACCGTCAATATACACCCGTTCTTTGAAACCCGAATTGACCTTGCTCTCCATCCTTTGGATATGCAGTTCAGTATCCCCGAATACAAAGCCGGCGTTCAATACGGATACGACGATGACCACCAGCGTCATGTAGGTTTTTTTCATAATACACCTCGTACACCCATGCCTTTCAATAGGTACGGTCCTGCGTCTCAACCGGCGCAGGACAGAGCAAACTAGAATTTCGTGCTTATGCCAAATGTGAGGAACCGGTTAAAAGGTGCATCGAGTGTGTCGCTTTGGCCAGCAGCCTTGCCTTTTGCCGAAAGGCCGTACCGGTCAAAACCGGCCTCTACAAAAGCACCGATAGCGGCGGTGAAATAATAGGCCGCGCCCCCGTCAATGCCAAACCCAACTCCAGGCGGTATTTCTATAGTCGCTCCGCGATTTTCCAAGTTTTCCTTCGTTTCACCCGTCCACATTCCGAAGACTACCCCTATCTTGCCCACCACATAGAGGTCGAGTTTCGGCAGGAGATCAAAGTGATAGGCCACCCGGGCAAGCAGGGGGATTGCCACAATACTATCATTCACGTCCGGGTCCAATTTAGCCGTGTCCACGCCGACTTCCACGCCCAGGGAAAGGGGAACGCTTATAGGCAATAGGTAGTCCAGATACACATTGCCACCGAAACCGATTCCTCCGTCAAGTCCCTGTAAATCAGAGCCGGACGTATCCAACTGGGACAGCGCGAACCCGCCGCTGATAGTAATCTGCGCGGACACGCCGGCCGTCAGACCCACGAAAAGCAGCAGGAACGCCGCCACTTTCACAAACACCATGTTTTTCATACCAATTCCTCCTAAGAAATGGTCTTTGCTTGAGTTATGAGCCGGGTTTTCACGCCCTTTCACATAACTCTATATTAACCGCCCATACAGGCAAGCTTCCTATGGATGCGGCCTATGTCCCCTATACCCCCGGGATCAGACATAGGCCATGTCAGGGCTTAGACCGAGACTCGGTCAAAGGTCAGACCAAGCCTTGGTCAGGCGGCCCCGGAAGGCACGGTCAAGGTCATCCCTCCTTCAATGGACTTGTTCAATAACCCGGTTGGTTATCGAACAAGTCTTGCAAAATGCTCCGCATTTTGCTGTTTTTAAGCGGAAGTTGTTCAGAAACTGAGGTTTCTGAACAACTCTAATCACCCGGGGACTTTTGAGCATGGTGCTGCCGGAGCCGGTGTACTGGGTCTTGATCGCTGCCTTCCAGGTTCCCGCGCTCAAAGCCGGTATAAGCCCGATCACCTTGGAACCGGTGTTTTCCGCAAAATGCCCGCTCACCTTCACCTGCAGACTTGGATCCGCCTGGGATACGAAATACACCCCCACTTCAGGATCCGCCCCGGCCACTTTTATCTTGTGCCCCGCTATACTGAACGGTCCCCCAGGGCTGAGGGTCTCATTCACCGCTTCGGTGTTTACATCCACCACCTCGTCAATGTAGCCGTTCACCTGGGCCAAGCCTTCCACTTCCACCACACTATGCTCCGCGAGGCTGCGCAGAGGCGTCAGGGTACGGAAGCGAAAACTGACCGGGTGTTTCTGGGTGTCGTGCCCTTCGGTAAGCTTGTCAAAGGTGCCCCCTAGGTTGGGGTGAATCGAGAAATATTCTGTGTTCACCGCAAAGCCGTCGCAGCGCTGGTACGCGGCCTCGTCAAAGAACTGCTTCACGTACTCCACCAGGTCATGGTAATTACCGGTGAAGCCCCCGCGGTTTTTGAGGGCTCCACAGACCTCCTCAATGGAAAGGGACGCCTCGTTGTCCTTGCGGGCGATACATCCGCCTGCAACATGGGGCAGGTAATTGGGATAAAGCTTCACCCGGATTCGGTGGAGCATCTCGTTTATGGGGTTGATGCGTGCCATACCATCCTCCTTGCATAAAAGGGAAAGAGAGAAAAAGTGTATGGAAAGGAAAATACTGAACATGCTGCGCTTATGAATCGGTACAAGCAACAGCGCAGGCCCGGCTCTGAGAAGGAGAATATACGGAATATGACGCTTTAGGGTATAAGTTTTAGGGGGGGGGGGGGGGGGTAAAGGTTACACAAAAAGTCTATGCGGTCTTTCATACGTTTCCTTGCAATAGGTTTCTTGGGTGTATGCTATTGTATACACCCAGGGCTTCCAAGAAATCCTCCTAAAGGCTTTCCCTTCCGCTTCATACCGTTCTTTTAGGATATGCGGTCAAGTAAAAAGAGTCAAGAATAAAACCGTAAAACTTGAAAAAAATACCCTCCCCCTGCAGGTAGTGGCGGGGGGGAGGTACCCCTGTAAGTCCTAAGCCCCTGGGCCGGGAAGCTAAAGCCGGGCATCAGCTTTTCATCGCCCTTCCATTTTTTCCACATTGGTACCTGGCATCTGCATAGCAGGTACCAGGTCCACTGGGCGGGGCGGCTATAGCTCCGCTATCCGGCGGCGCAAACCCAGTATATACGAAGGTTCTACCGAAAGCTCGTCCAGGCCCATCTCCACAAAGGTGCGGGTAAGTTCCGGGTCCGCCCCAAGCATACCGCAAATACCCACCCAAATGCCCGCCTTGTGGGCGTTTTCCACGGTTATCCGAATGAGGCGCACAATCGCTTCATGGTGGGTATCGCAGAATTCCCGGATAGATTCGTTCTGCCGGTCCACTGCCAGGGTGTACTGGGTCAGGTCATTGGTACCGATACTGAAAAAGTCCGCTTCTTTGGCGAGCAGATCGCTGATAATCGCCGAAGCAGGGGTTTCAATCATGATACCGATGGGAGTATCGGGGTTGAAAGGGATCTGTTCCGCAGTAAGGGTTTCCCGGACATGGGCAGCGAGACATTTTGCCCGGCGCAGTTCCTCTAGGTCGCTTATCATAGGGAACATGATCGCCGCGTTTCCATGAGCGGAAGCTCGGTAAATCGCCCTCAGCTGGGTTTCAAACAACTGAGGCCGGGTGAGGCAAATCCGTATCGCCCGCATTCCCAAGGCAGGGTTTTCCTCGGTGGGAAGGTGAAAATAATCGACTTGCTTATCCGCGCCGATGTCTAGGGTACGGATAATAACCTGCTTGCCCTTCATTTCTTCCACTACTTTGCGGTAGCTTTCGTATTGAATATCCTCGCTAGGATAATCTTCCCGGCCCAGATAGAGAAACTCGCTGCGAAAGAGGCCTATCCCTTCGGCATCGCTTGCCAGGGTCGCCTCCACATCGGTTACTGAACCGATGTTGGCAAAGAGCTTTATCCGCTGTCCGCTCTTGGTAAGGGTCGGTTTTCCCCGGAATTGCTCCAACTCCTGCCGTTCCTCAACGAGGCGTTTGCGCTTTTTCTCCAGGCTTTCCAGGGCCTCTGGTTCCGGATCCACATACAAGACGCCGGTTTCACCGTCCAGGGCCACCTGTTTACCTCCAAGGCCAGGGGCTAAAGACGGGCCAAACCCGATAATCGCCGGAATCCCCATGGTTCGGGCAAAAATGGCGGTGTGAGAATTAGCCGCCCCCTGCTGCGCCACCAAAGCCAGCACCCGGGAACGGTCAAACTGCGCAGTTTCACTGGGACTAAAATCATTGGACGCCAGAATAACCGGATCACTCCCTGTAGCGGAGTCTTGCTGGGTTCCTGAAAGGATCGCGATAATCCGCTTGGAAACATCATCCACATCCGCGGCCCGTTCCCGCATGTACCCATCTTCCATTTCCGCGAATTCTCGGGCCAACTGTTTTCCACATTCCAGTACCGCATATTCCGCGCAGACCCGTTGGGTTTCAATCATCTTGAGGACGGGGTCCAGGTAATCGGAATCATCCAGCATCATCCGGTGAATTTCAAAAAGCAGGGCGTTTTCTTTACCGATTTTTTCTGCCATAGTATTAGCAAGCTCGTCCAACTGATTCGAAGCGGTCTGTTTGGCGGCATAGAAACGCTGGATTTCACCTACCGTATCACTTATGAGTTTCTTTTCCACCACAAAAGAGGACCGCTCAAAAAACACCAGCCGTCCTACGGCAATTCCGCTGCTTACACCTTTTCCTTGTAAGGTAATCATTCCGTTCTCCTTTTACAGATGTGCAGAAAGAAAGGCCTTTGCCCCTTCTATGACCGCGTCTTCATCGGGGCCTTCGGCTTTTACCACTATGGTTTCCCCTTGTTTTACCCGCATTTTCATCAGGGCCAGTAGCTTTTTCCCATCGCAGCTATCAGTTCCCCGAGAAATCGTTATAACGCTGGAAAACTGGGATAGCTCTTTTATCAATAACCCCGCAGGACGCGCATGGATCCCCACGGGATCCGTAATTGTGTACGCATATTCTTTCATAAGTACTCCTTAAAAATAACATGATCCGGGGCAGCTCGTACCTTGATTAGGCTAAACCCCCCGGTAATTCAAAAAAACCATATCGGACCTGAGGTCCGCCCACACGAACGGAACAGGGCACCCTTCATGCGTTGTTTCTCTGTGTAGCTCACCTTGAGCGGTGTATCCAAAGGGTACCGTGCATTGTGATTTTTCTTAACCTACGTTTAGTCCAATCAACCTGTACCCCCTGCCGTGGCATTACAGCGTTTCTCCGTTACTCTCGATGACCTTTTTATACCAGCCAAAAGATTTTTTTCGGGACCGCGCCAGGCTCCCCTTACCGTTGTCGTCCTTGTCCACGTAGATAAAGCCGTAACGCTTGGACATTTCTCCGGTAGAGGCGCTGATGATGTCGATACAACCCCAGGTGGTATAACCCCACAGTTCCACGCCGTCTTCCTCTACTGCCTGTTTCATCGCCTTGATGTGTTCCCGCAGATACTCGATACGGTAGTCGTCGTGGATACTGCCATCCCCTGCAGGCACATCCTTGGCGCCTAAGCCATTTTCCACAATGAAAAGCGGTTTCTGGTAACGATCGTAGAGGAAATTAAGGGCAATACGCAGGCCCAGAGGGTCTATCTGCCAACCCCATTCGGAAGATTTAAGGTGGGGATTTTTGATCCCCCCAAAAATGTTGCCGCTCCCTTTATCGCCGGCCACGGCAGGATCCGTTGAAACCGCACTGGACGAATAGTAGCTGAAGGACACAAAATCAACGGTGTTTTCGGCAAACAGTTTTTCCTCTTCCGGGTTTATATCAATGTTGATATGCTCCCGGGCAAAGGCCTTTTTAATAAAAGGAGGATACGCGCCCCGGGCCTGCACATCGGTCAGGTAGTAGTTGTTGCGTTCCAGGCGCATCTTTTCCCAGGTATCTTCGGGCTTACACGAATAGGGATAGGCCGTCATAGAGGCGACCATGCAGCCGATCTTCGCCTTAGGAAGCATGGCATGGCAGGCTTTTACCGCCAGCGCGCTGGCGAGCAGCATGTGGTGGGCTGCCAGGGATGCCAACTGTTTTTTCTGCGCCGGATCGTCCACCAGTACCCCTGCACCCATGAAGGGCATGTGCAAGGTCATGTTGATTTCGTTGAAGGTAAGCCAGTAGCGCACTTTGTCCTTGTAGCGGGCAAAAAGGGTTTTCGCGTACCCTTCAAAGAGGGGAATCAGTTCGCGGCTTACCCAGCCATTGTACTGGGTGGTAAGGGCTATAGGCATCTCCCAGTGGGAAATCGTAACCAGGGGTTCTATCCCGTGCTTTTTGCACTCGTCAAAAAGCCGGTCATAGAAGGCAAGCCCTGCTTCGTTCGGTGTGCCGGTGCCATTCGGGAAAATTCTCGCCCAGGAAATCGAGGTGCGGAACACCTTGAAACCCATCTCTGCAAAAAGGGCAATGTCCTCTCGGTAATGGTGATAAAAATCCACCGCGACCCGTTCCGGGAAATACCCTTCCCCGGCATCAATGTTCTTTCTGATGGCCTTGGCATCCAGAATCTCAGCGATTCGGCCCTTTCCGCCGTGAATCACATCGCAGGTAGAAAGGCTCTTTCCGTCTTCCAGGTATGCGCCCTCTGCCTGATGTGCGGCAATCGCACCACCCCATAAAAAATTTTTTGGAAATCCCATCTTTAGTACTCCTTAATTGGACTTGTTCAATAACCCGGTTGGTTATCGAACAAGTCTTGCAAAATGCTCCGCATTTTGCTGTTTTTTAAGCGGAAGTTTTTCAGAAACTGAGGTTTCTGAACAACTCTATTAATTAACATAGCCTTTGGTCTGCGTCTATGTAAACGGTATCGTTAACCGATTGAACCGTGAACTGCCCGGTCTCCCTACTGCTACAGCGCCGCCCCTGCTTCGACGTAGCTCATATCCCCGACCGGCCCATCTACCGTAAAGGTTTTCTCGGCGTAATCGTAGATGATTTTGGTTACGCTGGAATTTGCCAGGCCGCTTCCGCGAGGCAGTTCAATCCCCAGCCGGGAAAACAGAAAGCTGATGGACTGCCCATGGGCAACCAGTATCACATTGCCGCCAACAGCATTTTCAGCAAGGATCCTATCGAGCCCTCGATCAAGCCGCTCATATACTTCGCTGGCGCTTTCGGCTATACGGTACTCCGTATCAAAGCGTTTGTTAAAATCCGCAAGCCCTTCAAGAAACTTTTTCGTATCCCCGCCGTAGTACTTCACTATAGGCGCAATAGCAGCGCCTAGGGATGTGGCGTCGTCAGGAATAGCAAGGCCCAGATCCGTTCCGAAGGCCCCGTACATCATCCAGTTGGGATCCCCCTCAAAAACCCCGAAACTCACCTCCCGCAACTCCGGCATTTCCCGAACCGTCCAGTTTTTAGTAACCCGGTTCTGCTCCAGGGCCAGCCGGGCCGTTTCCCGGGCACGGCCTAGGTCGCTGGAATAGACCGCGGTAAAGGGTACGTCCCGCAATCCCTTCCCCATAGCAACCGCCCCGGTGATCCCCTTTTCGGTTAGTATGCCGTCTGAAATACCCTGTACCCGGTCCATCAGGTTCAAAATCGTCTGGCCGTGACGCACCACATAGATAGTCAGGGTTTGTTCCGGTGGTTTCTCAGGCGAGGCTTTGGCAAAAACATGCATCGGACATACCCCTATTACCCATACCAGGGCGGCAAACAATGGTATTTTGCTATGCATACGCACCTTCCAGGATCCCGGTTCTGCAATCCGCTGCTTATTCCACATACAGGACCACATCCCCCACCGCCGCGTCTCCGGCCTTGGCCTGGGTAATTTTTTGGTAACTCTCCGTGTTGGTGATAACCACCTGGGTTTCGAGACTGTACCCTGCACGGGCGATGATATCTTTGTTATACTCAAAGAGCAACTGACCGGCAGTAATGGGGTCTCCCTCTTTGATGTGCATCTTGAATCCTTTGCCGCCCAGTTTGACCGTGTCAATGCCGCAGTGAATTAACAGTTCGATGCCGTCTTTGGACAAGAGGTTCACCGCATGGTAGGTATCAAACACCATTTCCACGGTTCCATCAAAGGGAGCGTAGATTTTACCGCCCAGGGGCATAAAACATACCCCTTTGCCCAGGGCTTCCTGCTGGTGGGCGGGGTCTGCAGATTGCGCAATCGCCATAACCCGGCCTTTTACCGGGGCATGAATCTTCTTTGCCGCCGCGAGGTTGACACCGGAAATATCGATAACCGCAGCTTCCTCAATGCGCATTTCCGCAGCGTCCGGCTTGTAGGTGATGTAAACCAGAAGGAAAGTAAGACCCACAGAACCCAAACTCGCTAAAATCATAATAACCAGGTTCATCGTACCACCGGGAAATCCGGGCAGGAGGTAACTGGGATAGGCGAATATACCCATCGCGCCCTGCAGCGCGGCAATTCCGTAGCCGCCGGAATTGATGCTGCCGAACAAGCCGGCAAGAGCGCCGAATAGTGCACCGGATACACAGGAAAGTATGAAGGGGTTCTTTTTCGGCAGGGTAAAACCGTAGATGATAGGCTCAGTGATGCCGAATATACCGCCGATACCCGCGGCAACCGCCGCACTGCGTCGCTCAGGGTTCTTGACCTTTGCGGCTATTGCAAAGACCGCGCCTACCTGTGCGATAACCGCAATTTGGGTATACGCTAAGATTACACCAACTTGTAATCCACCAAAAATCGGATTCGGCGTGGCTCTTTCCTGTAAGCCGATGGGCACAATCGCCCAGTGCAGACCAAAAACGACCAGCACCTGCCAGAATGCGCCCATGATAAGACCTAGCATAATCGGTCCAACATAATGTATTGCTGTGATGCTTTGGATACCCTTTTGAATTCCCAAACCCACAATGCCGAATACCGGTCCCACAATCAAGAACATAAGGGGAACCGTGATAATCAGCGTCAGAAAGGGGCCGACAAAATTCTTGATTGACGAAGGCAGGGTTTTTCTGAAATGTTTATACAGTTTGCTTGCCCCGTACACGGCAAAAATCGACGGCAATACGGTGCTGCTGTAGCGCATCATAACGAGGATATCGGCGCCTAAGAATTTATGGACGCCCCAAGGCCCAAAAGGATATTTCGCCGCAATATCCGGATACACCAGCGCCCCGCCTATCACCATAGCGATTGCCGGATCGAGTCCGAAACGCTGCGCCGCGGTATAGGCAATAAGTATCGGCAGGAAGTACATGAGCGCGTCTCCTGCCGTGTAAAGCACTGTGTAGGACATATCCCCGGAGGCCACCCATTCGGGGAAACAAACCGCGAGAATGGCGAGCAAGCCCTTGATAATACCGATACCCATCAGTGCAGCAAGAATCGGGGTAAACACCCCGCTTATCGTACCGATCAGCATATCCCCGAGGGCCTGCTTTTCGCCCCCGCCCCCTCCGGCGCCAGCGACGCTGCCTGTAGGGGCCCCTAGTTTTTCCAGTTCCACAAATACCTCGTGTACATCGTTTCCGATGACCACTTGGTATAGACCGCCTGCTTTTACCACGCTGACTACCCCCGGCGTACCCTTGACCTTGTCGTCCAAGGCCTTTGTCGAATTGGACAGGGTAAACCTGAGCCGGGTAGCGCAATGCACTACCGCCTTGATATTGTCCCTGCCGCCCACGCCTTCAAGGACACCTTGCGCTGTCTTTCCAAAATCCTTTATCATAGCATTTTCTCCCAGTAGATCCGATGCTTATCATCAGATATATTCCGGCTTTATACAAAACCGGTATCAAAAATCAGGGCTATACTAACCCGTATTTTTTAAACGCTTTGGCCAAACCGGCGTTTCCGCTTGTATCGGTTACGTCGTCGGCTATCTGTTTTAGGGCCTCATCGGCGTTTCCCATGGCAATGCCCACTCCCGCACATTCCAGCATGGTCCGGTCATTGTCGCTGTCGCCGATAGCGATGGCGTTTTCCCGGGGTATCCCGTGATAGGCAATCACCCTTTCAAGGGCCGCTCCCTTATGCACGCCCCGGGGACTGATTTCTCCGCCCTTCATATTCTGAATAGGAATGGAGTTACGGAACAGTTCGCACTCCCCGCCGAATTCCTGCTGTACCGCTTCAAAGGTAAGGCCGTTGAATTCCATGAAAACTACCTTGCATACGTCCTCCTGGGAATCTATCTCACCCTGTATAAGATGTCGAAAGAAGAAGTGTATGAAAAACCGTTCCATACCTATCCGGGGACTCCAGGACATGCCGGTGTATAACGTATCAAAATAGGACTTGAGGTAGGGACTGGCACACACTTTGCCGGGAAGTTCAAGTAGATACGGAGTTTGGCGAGCGTTAAAGTAATCCCGCAGACGGTAGAGGATCTTTTTTTCAAGGGAAGCATGAAAGAGGAGTGTGGGAGCCCGGCCTGGGCTTGTAGTTTCAATATACGCGCCACCTGAACTAACCACCCCATCAAAACCCATCTTGAGAATACGGCGGCTGATTTGTACCCGGGGCCTGCCGGTGCAGATATACAGCAAATGCCCATTTTGCCGGGCGGTACGGCAGGCCCGTTGAGCGGAGAGGGGTACATGATTGTGATTGGCCAAGGTACCGTCAATATCGAGAAACACGATTTTTTGATTCATCTGCTTACGCTCTCGGTGATCCGCTTGATATGCAAGGTCAGAAACAGGAGATCGTTATGCAGGGGTTTCCAGCCCTGGGTATCCTGCAAATAGGCGCAGATCCGGTTACAGCACGCCGAGGCTTCGGGGTACCGTTTCGTAACCAGGGCGTATAATTCATCATCCCCGCTTTGGGCTTTCTGATCCGGACGTACCGTATATCTGAGGACCAAATTCCGTAAATGAATCACAAAAGGCATCACATCGAAGGCTTCCTCGTTCAAGATGATATGAAAGTATTCTTTGATAATCCCGATAATATCGCTGGTAATGGTAACGATTTTGAAGGTAGTGGACATATCCGCTGCGTCGATCTCCGCGTTGATAAAATGCAGCGCAATGTTGACCGCCTCGGATTCGGGAAATGCAAGCTGCCGTTCCTGCCGGATGATTTCCAAGCCCCGTAGACCGGCTTCGAATTCCCTGGGGTAAAGATGCCGCAGGTCCCACTTGAGAGGGGTAGGCATATCGATATGCTCCTTGAGATGCTTAAAGGCAATCGAAAAATGATCTGCCAGAGCCACTACCACGCTGGGATTAAGTTTGGTTTGCAGCAGTTCTTTCCCGCAATCCACCACTTTAGTGGCCAGGAGGATATATTCATAGGCTAGATCGGAGAGGGTATCCGCAAAACGGCTCAGGTGGACCGTATCTTGGGGGACAAAAACTTTCTCAATAAGACTCACATCTACTGGAGACCCTGGATTTGTCTGAAAGCCGATACCTTTACCCAGTACAATTACTTCCTGCCCTCGGTCATTGGCAAGAATGATATTGTTGTTGTACTTTCGAATATTTTTCATGTATCTTGTCCACATTACAAAAAAAAAGACCCAACCCCTCAACAGCCACCTTATCTGCGGTACCGAGGGTTTAGGTCATGCGTGAATGAGCGCTCTACCGGAACCTATGAGGTCCGTACAGGGCGTATTCACTAACAATCCTTTTTTAAGATAAATACATAAATGTATTATAGTAATTATGAAATACCCCGTAAATAATGTCAACGATTTTTATGTTTCAAATGTAATAGAATATGAAAATTTCCTCACCCCTTCCCTGAAGGGGAACCAGGCTCTACCTTTGAGCGGTTTCGGAGTGGGAACCCCCGTGGGTAGCCGCAACTGTGGTCCGAGTTTGGATAACCTGAGTTCGATGGAATACTAAGGGTCCGCGAAGGAACGTGAAGTTTCACGAATTAAACCGTATTATGTGAGGCTGTTCCAAAACCTCAATGTATATGGGTTTTAGTGAATTAGTTCTGTTCGGAACAGAATTATCGGAGTTTGGAACTAGATAATCGGGGTTCAGAACTAGATAATCGGCGTTAAAACCATTGATGCCTGAGTTCGGAAGTCCGACGCGGGTTTTGGAACAGACTCAGGTTACTCATTCGTTTCATTCGCTGACTTTTTGCTCCTCAAGTAAATACCAGAGCCAGGGGTTCTCCTGACCCTTAGCCGCTAGGGCTAAACTTGACCCATATTTGTATTTATTGCCTGTTCTAGGACAGACCTTTCCCCATGGAGTTTGCTCTTGGGGACAAACAGGGGAACCGCTACAGAACACGGGGCGAATTGACACTCCTTATCCGGGTGTCGGCACAAGGGGAAGCGGGAAAAGGAGGAGAAAAGCGGTTTTGGTCTCCGCTTCCCTATAAATGGGTCTGACCCTTATATCCATATCCTCTTCCCCCCCAAGCTCCGCTTCAGGCGGTTCCCCTTCGAGTATCCGCGACCCATACCG
>JAIRLU010000178.1 GCA_031259215.1 Treponema sp.
GACCTTGATGCCCGTCATGGCTTCAAAGTCCCTGATTTTCGACTGAATCGCCGTAGACGTTGAGTGTTCAACCATATAGACGGTTATGGTCGATCCGTTGAAACGTTTCCAGTCGAAAGCGCCGCTCGCTTTTGAATCGGTGGCGCCACCTGATTCTTTACCGCCGGTCGCAAAGACCGCAACAGCCAGTGTCAGCAAAACAGCACAGAACAACAGTTTTTTCTTGTACATGCTTCTCTCCTTTTCATACATAGTTTAGATTATTATACAGGGAGATAAAAAAATCCAGATAGACAAAAGATTATCTATTTTTTGCTATTTTTTTTTATGAGCAGGGAAAATCACAAAAAATTTACGAAAAACCTCAAATTTTTTAGGTGCTGCTTATGGTTACGCACTGGAGCATGAAATTGCGTGGAAACTGGTTAAAAAAGCCAGCATGGGTTATTTTGACCCATTTCATGGGGCTTTTTACCCGTACAGCCCTGCGTAATATGGGGTCCGTAATCTAAAATGCCGCGGGAAATACCAGCCGCGCCCTTGTACCCTTCCCCGGAGCGCTTTCAAACACAAGGACCGCCCTGCCGTTAAACTGGAGCCTGATACGTTCTCGGATATTGGCGACCCCTACTTTTACGGCCTTGGTATTGGCGGCCGTCCCCGGGATTCCGGTATGGTTCAGGTGCATAAGGGTTTTTTCGTCCATGCCGCAGCCGTTGTCGAGTACTTCGAGGCAGAGATTTGCACCCTCAAAAAACGAACGCAGGGTTATCTCGCCGCCACTCTCCATGTCGTCAAAGCCGTGAATAATCGCATTCTCCACCAAAGGCTGGAGAACAAAACGGGATATTACGCACTGTTCCGTTTCACAGGGGATTATGGTTTTCAATTCAAAAATATCGCCATAACGGTATTTTTGTATACCCGCATAGTTTTGTATGCTTTCAACCTCTTCACGGAGTTTTGCTGTGTTGTTAGCCGATAAATTGTATTTGAGAAGCTTGATCAGATCCTGACACATTGAAGCAATATTGTGAACTTCCTGCAAAGTCGCAAGGAATTTAATCGAATCCAGGGTATTGTACAAAAAATGCGGGTTTATCTGGGCCTGGAGTACTTCAAGGCGAAGCTCGTTCTCTCGTTTCTGCTCCACCAGTTCTTTTTCAAAATTGGCGTTTATCTGATCCATGATTAGGTTAAAGGTATGTCCCAACTGTCCCAATTCGTCATTGGTTTTTATGTGTACCCTTGTTGAAATGTCCCCGTTTTCTATCGCTTTACAGGTATTATAGAGTTGTTGTACCGGCCTTGTGAGAATTGTTGAAATATAGAAAATGAAAATAATGCTGATGGTTATAGAGATAATAAAAACAACATTGAAATAGTTTTGCATTTTTCTCGTATCGGTAGTAACATTCTTCGCATCGATTATCCTGATAAATTTCCAGCCCAGCACACCCGATACTTCGGAAACGATCACATAATCCTTTCCATCAAGCCTGCCTTCAATGGTTATATCCGCATTATTCAAAATTGCCGGATATTCAATCAGAACTTTCTCAAAGGTCTCGTAGGCGGGATAGGTATACACTATTTCTCCCGTGTTGTTTACCATTATAAATTTTTCATCATTTGTCAGGGGCGACAGGATAAAAAGTTCCTGAAATACCGAATAACTTAGGCCCACAAAAATCGCCCCCCATAATTCCTGCGTTTTGATTTCAAAAATTGGCCAAACCCCGGTTAAAAGATTGTTATAGGTATTGGGCATGGAAGGATTGTTTTGAATATCCACAAAATAATCAACGCCGCTTCCACTCCTGAAACGGTTAAGGTATTTTCCAAAATGGCCGAGCATCGTTGTTTTGTCTATCCCAAGATTGCTTGAAAAAAACTGTCCCTTCGTCCCCACAATGGTAATGTCGCCAATGAAGGGCTGTATGGTCTGAAGGGACTGAAGAAATGTATTTACCGAAAAATCGCCAGTTCCGGACCGGCTGGCCACATCTGCGGTCTTCAAGGCCCCGATTATCTGGGCGCTTGCACTGATATCCCGGGCTGCGCTGTCAATAACGTCCATGATGTAATCAAACTGATATTTTGATCTAATTGTTGCCTGTACGTGTACTTTTATCTCGTTTTTTTTCAGCGAATCTGAATATGAAGTCTTTACCAGAATCGACATAATTATAAGTATGATACTGCTCAAAGCGGTCATACCTAGGAAAATTTTCCAGGAAACTTTGTTTATTTTCATGTTTACATACTCCCTATCTCCATGATACACTATAGATTATCAAAGGAAAATGAAAAAGATTCTAATCGTTGATGATGAGTATATCGTCCGCCTGGGGTTAAAGATCATTGTCGACTGGGCCGGATTTGGCTATGTTGTAGCCGGGGAAGCGGCCAATGGCCAGGAAGCCTTTGATTTTTTTCAAAAAAATCCGGTGGACGTCATTTTAACGGATATCAAAATGCCCGTAATGGACGGGCTTGAGCTTACCAGAAAGGTAAAAGCGCTGAACAAAAAAGCCCAGATAATCATTTTAAGCCACTACGATGAATTTTCCTACGCCCAGGAAGCGATAAAACTGGGGGCTTTCCGGTACATCCTTAAATCAGAACTGACAAAGTCAAACTTGGAAACGGTGCTTAAATCCCTCCACTTTGATTCCGATGTTTTTTTGATGCCGGAACAGAGGGCAGGATGGAAAGAAAACCTCGAAGTATTTATCGAAGAATATATGCTGCCTTCTTTTTTACGGCAGCCAAAAGATCAACAAGGGGAAATTAGGCAGGAACAGCGGCTGCAACCGCCTGCGTCAGCAATGCCGCCTTTGGAGACAGGTGAATGTGTCGTATTCAGCGTATCCTGCAGGACTACATCGCTTTTACACGAAGCAAGAGAAAAATTTCCAAAAACAGTAAAAGTTTTATTTAATAACGCCTTTGAGAATCTTGCTGGAAAATGCCGTTATTATGATGACGATTTTCAGTTTGTGTCGATTGTACCTGTAGTAAAACAAACCGGTATTGATGCCGAACAATTCCTCATTGTAGAAATCAGCAATCCCGCTATGCAAATTGTAAAAAATATCCGCCAGTATTATGATGTAAATCTTTTTATCGGCATAAGTTCTTTGGGAAGGATGGATGATTGGGACAGGCTTTTGCGTGAGGCCCACAAAGCCCGGGTTGATTGTTTTTTTTCTCAAAAGATGTTTGTTGGGGTCTTCGGCGGGAAAACCAGCGGCATCGGCAGGATATTTAAGAAGGTGGGCCAGGTAAGCTATACAAAGCTTGTAGAGCTGATAGGGGCCAATCAAAAAGATGCGATGTTGGAATATATACAAAATATTTTTAGTGAACTCCGGGATTGCAAAAATTATGCAATGGTTTACAGTGCCTTCATTGATTTTCTATCGGCAGGTAAACTTATTCATGAAAAATATCAGCTCGAAGAAGAAGCCTCACTGAGTGAACATAAATTCAAATACGACGCTTTCTTTGATCTACCCTTTATCGGCGATGCTGAAATGTATATTTATGAATTATACCTTTCGCTTCTTTTCACCAAGCAAAATGGCAAAGCAGGTTATTCTCATATTGTAAAAAAATGCATAGATTTTATTCAAAGTGATTATGAGCACAATATTGGTTTAACTGAAGCAGCTGATTATGCTGGGGTAAGCCGCAGTTATCTTTCATTTATTTTCAAACAGGAAACCGGCGTTAATTTTAACGCGGCCCTTGCGCAGTATCGGATTGAGAAAGCAAAAAAACTGCTGGTCACAACCAGCCTGAAAATATATGAGGTTGCGGAGAACGTTGGCTTTTCAAATCCATATTATTTTAGTAAAGTATTTCGGGAAATATCCGGTTACACCTGCAAAGAATATCGAGAAAAAGGCGGAGCATGATCCGACCGCTGCCTTGATCATGTACCGCCCTTGTCAAGACCAAGCAAATACTTTTCCATTATGGTATCAGAACCACCTTCAGATCGCCCTGTTTGCCCGTTGCGTAATCCAAGCCCTTTTTCCATTCTTCCAGGGTGAAGGTGGTTTGAATAAGGCCCTCTGTTTTGAGGGCGCCGAAAGCGATTCCTACAATAGAGTTGTTCAGAAACCTCAGTTTCTGAACAACTTCCGCTTAAAAACAGCAAAATGCGGAGCATTTTGCAAGACTTGTTCGATAACCAATCGGGTTATTGAACAAGTCCAATACTATAAGGACAACCAATGCGCGCCGAATATGTCCGGTTCCTTGCGGCCGCCCAAACAGTATAAACAGATTCCCTCTTTATTCCTCGGTATACTACGAGACTGGTAGTGGCAGGGCTATCCCGGAATAGAAAGTCATTCGGGTATTTCAAATACTCCTTCCAGGATATGTCTTGGCTGATAGGGGAACCGGGGGATGTCAGTGATGTTTGTAACGCCAGAAAGGACCAGGACCGTTTCGATTTCCGCTTCCACCCCCGCGACAATGTCCGTATCCATCCGGTCGCCGATGATGGCCGTATCTTCCCGCCGACTGGTAAGCCGCCGTAAGCCATGGCGCATCATCAAGGGATTAGGTTTGCCCACAAAGTAGGCCTTGGTGTTCGTGGCCAGTTCAATAGGCGCCACCAGGGAGCCGCAGGCCGGGACAATGCCCCCTTCCACAGGGCCGGTCAGATCCGGATTCGTGCCGATAAGCCGGGCTCCACCGGTAATCAAGCGGACTGCCCGTTCCAAGGCTTCCAGGCTATAGCCCCGGCCTTCACCGACCACCACATAATCAGGATTGACGTTATTCATAGTGAAGCCCGCATCATAGAGGGCCTGAATAAGCCCCGGTTCACCGATAACATATACCGAACCTCCCGGACACTGGGAGGCCAGGAAACCTGCGGTGGCCAACGCGCTGGTATAGAAATGTTCTGGGTCCACTATGACACCTAAGCGGGCCAGCTTTTGAGAGAGTTCCAGGGGAGAACGTTCACTGGAATTGGTTAAAAAGAGAAACGCTTTATGGTTGTGAGAGAGCCATTCTACGAATTCCAAAGTTCCTTTCAGTAAACGGTTTCCGTGGTAGATAACCCCGTCCATGTCAATGATAAAGGCCGTTTTAGACCTGATATGGGCTAAATCTTTCATATTTTTCCTCGCTTTGCCATAGTAGAATAGATGTCCTTCTCAATCAATGGGGCAGGTCAGGATAAACCTATAGAAAACAGCTAGGGGTTTTGGGGGTACAGCGTTTTTAAGAAAAAGATGAGGATCGGTTATCTCTCCCATCCCAACCTTTTCTACCCTTTTAGCCTGATGAGTACCCCTATACTATTGGCAGAGTAGCTATGGTCTTGTATGATGAATCTATCAGGGAAGAAATACCCAAAAGGAGTAGGAGCGCATGGGAGGAAAGGTTATGGCAGTCTGTATCAGCCCGGTTCGCGGGGTAAGAAAACAGGAAGTCCCCGGACGGATCCGCATTGTGGCGGGTTATGGTATAGAAGGGGATGCTCATGGGGTAATTGGCATCGGCAAATAAGTCTTTTATCCTATGAAAAGATAGCAGAATTTAACCGATTAGGCGGAGGCGTGGAGCACGGGGATTTCGGTGAAAATATCGTGGTTACCGGGATCGATCTCCGGAACCTTCCGGTAGGTACTCGGCTGCGTTTATCCGATACGCTCTTGGAAGTAACCCAGATAGGCAAAGTATGTCATGAACATTGCCAGATTTATCAGCGGGTGGGGGATTGTATCATGCCACGGGAAGGTATTTTCGCCAAGGTTATTGAGGCAGGTACGGTGGAAAAAGGAGATTCGATTGATGTCATTTAGGGCGGCTATTATTACGGTCAGTGATACAGGGTTTGCAGGAGAACGGGTGGATGAGAGCGGCCCCCTTATTCGGGATATGCTCGTCCAAGGGGGATATGAGGTCGTCCTGTATCAGATCCTCCCCGATGAAAGAACGGATCTGGCAGCATACTTGAGCGTCCTTTGTGACCAACAGCAAGCGGACCTGGTTTTGACCACCGGGGGTACGGGATTTTCTCCCCGAGACTATACTCCCGAGGCCACCATGGATATTGCGGAACGATTGGTTCCGGGGATTCCTGAGGCTATGCGGGCCTATAGCCTGCAAAAAACAAACCGCGCCATGCTAAGCCGCAGTGTCGCCGTAATCCGTAAGCAAACCCTGATAATCAATTTACCCGGCAGTCCTCGGGCTGCCAAGGAAAATCTGGAATGTATCCTGCCTGCCCTGGAACATGGACTTGCCATTATGACGGGAACAGCCAAGAACTGCGCCCGTCCTTTGGGATCGGTATGACCGAGTAAACCGAGACTAGCTATTTTTTTAACCAAGAGAGGGTATGGAACCCCGGATTCTGGCTGCGGAAAGCCGTTGTATCGTAAAACGCATGAGGCTCTGGTCTATGGCTCCTACAAGCCTAAGCTGATCCGTTTCTATCGTGGCGTGCGCGGCCATAGGATGAGAGGTAATAGGGATAGGGGCCTTTCATAAAATAGTAACAAGTTGCCATAATAGTAGTATATTATAAGTATGAAAGCGATGCCTGTAGGGGAACTTAAAACCCATTTTTCAGAGGTTCTTGAAACCGTCAAACAAGGAAACAAGATTGGTATATTATACGGTAGGACAAAGCGGCCGGTTGCTATGATTGTGCCTTATGTCGAAGAAAAGGTTATGAATCGCAAGATTGGTATCTTGGACGGAAAAATAACCATAGCATTTAGGGATAATTTTGAAATAAACCCTGAGGAATTGGACTAACATGACCTTGGTATTAGACACCCGTACCTTATTATGGTCGATTGGAAAAAGCAATGCCTTATCATCGACGGCCCTGGAAGTAATAAAAGACGGTAATAATGATATACTCATCAGTGCCGTATCGTTATGGGAGATATCCGTCAAATTGAGCTTGGGAACCTTGGTTCTCGACTCATTGGAGGTACAGGATATACCGTATTATTGTAAGGAACTGGGGTTTACCTTGATTCCTTTAGATCCGGTGGATGCTTTAGCAAGTGCTCACTTGCCCCGGAAAGCCATTCACCAGGATCCTTTTGAACGGATGGTACTGTATCAGTGTATACGACATAACTATACCCTGGTAAGTCCCAACAAGATCATCAGTCTCTACAAAGAAGACGGCTTAAAATATATCTGGTAATCCGGCAGGGATCTTCCGTTTTAGCTGCGGTAATAGGTTATGTTCCACAAAAAAAGCCCCTGTGGGGGTAGGGTGGGACCTGCGAGGCTTCGGTCTCCAGAACCCAGGATAGCCTTAAAATCCTCCAGGGGAAGGCCTTGTTTTTCGTAGTAGAGGAGGGTCCCCAGGATGGAACGGATCATCTTCCACAAGAAGGCATTAGCGGTAATTTCAAAGACCAGCATATTCCTCTGGATAAAAAAGCAGGCGCCGAATAGATACCGGCTTCTGGAGGTGCTCGGGTCTCTGGATTGGGCAAATACCGAACAGTCCAGTTCTCCTTTGAACAGTCGGGCATAGCTGTTCAATCGATCGAGCTGGGGATGACGCCATAGGTGGTACGCATAGCGCAATTCCTGGGGAAGCCCTGGTCTGTTGCAGATCAGGTAGTAACGGTAGGTCCGTGATTTAGCATCGAAACGGGCATGAAAATCAAAACAACTTTCCTGAGCCGCTAAGACTCGGATATCCTGGGGCAGGAGACGGTTAAGAGCCGGGACAAAGCGTTCCACCGGGATAGTCTGTATATGCGTATAAAAATGAGCCACTTGTCCTGCGGCATGAACCCCCGCATCGGTCCTGCCTGAACCGGTGAGGGGTACCTTTTGCTTATGCAGCCCTTCCAGCACGGATTCTAGGGTGCCCTGCACGGTGCGGGTCCCCGCCTGACGCTGCCAACCGGAAAAATCCGTGCCGTCATAGGCCAAAACAAGCCGGATATTCCGTTTTTCCCTCAGATTCTGGGCTTCAGGGCTCCCCGGATTCATTCATCGATCTCGTTTAGTTCTTTATTAATATCATTGTAGATATTCCTGGCGTGCTCTAAGAGAGGCCCTGGTTTGGCTTTAGAAGATTTTCCTAACCCGAAGATCCGGGCAATGATCCGCTTAGCCTCTCCTAAATAGGCCCTCCGCAAGGAGGAATCTTCCCGAGGGCCATACTTAAAGTTTAACAACGCGGAAAGATACAGCATCCCTTCATAGGCATAATTTTTATCCGTATCAGGACCAAAATTTTTAATCCCCGTAAGCAATTCGGTCCCGTTTTGTTCCCGGTTGATGGCTTCGATGTAGAAAAACCGAGCTTTTTTCTTAAAAAGCAGGGCCAGCCAATCATAGTACTCTCCAGGGCGCTTCCCATGTAAATCTTCACAAAGCCAAGCGGTCCGCAGGCTGGCGATTCCCTGTTTGATAGTAGGAGAAACTTCCTTGGAAAAATAATCATAACAACGGATTACCAGGTACAGGGAAGCAGCCCCGGAAACTAATCCCCGGTTTTCATAAAAATTGACCCCTGGAAAGATAAGCGACGTAAGGGCAATTCGTTGCTGTTTGTCTCGCATCACTATATCCTTAGCCGTAGCAGAAAGGAGGAAAAAATCCTTATCCATCGAGGCGAACCAACATTCAGGACACACCGTAGCCTGATACACCAGGGGATACACATTCCCGTATCGTGCAGAAGGTTCATAGAGCCGATGCAGCTCATCGGTAATAGTTCCTGCAATGAGCCGTCCACTGCCGGAAAGGAGTTCTTCCCGGTGAAACGAAGCCTCACATACCGGACAGATCAATTCATCTTTGGATATGTAGGATACTTTTGGGTCTTCAACATCCATAATACACCTTATTTTATCCTAAGCATAACAATTCTTACCTGCCGGGTCAATTCATAGACAAGCTTAGAAAATCGTAAGAGGCTGGGGGACTTACTCGAGTAATCCCTGCATCCTGTTCGGTACCAGTAGGTATTCGGTACTTTTGCCTGGATAAAACTGGACTGGATAGATGAGCCTCGTTCCTTGGCGCCACAGCGCGGAACCGTACCACCATTCCCACCGGATGGACCTGGCCCTCCACCGTACAGGGGGCTCAAGCCCCCTGAAAAACCTGCTTCCGCAATTTTACTGAAACCGAGCAATCGGTACAAAGGTATCGGCTTTAAGGGCCGCACCACCCACCAGAGCGCCGTCGATATTCTCCTTAGCCATAAGCTGGGCGGCATTGTCGGGCTTCACGGAGCCGCCGTACTGGATGAGGATCTGCTGAGCCGCATCTGCTCCGTAGAGCCGGCCTACGACTTGGCGAATATAGGCATGAATGGCGTCGGCATCCTCCGGGGTGGCGGTCTTGCCCGTACCAATGGCCCAGACTGGCTCATAGGCGATGGTTACTCGGGAGAGGTCTGCAGCAGCTACTCCTGCAAGGCCCTGGACGGTCTGGGTTTCACATACCCCTTCGGCTTTCCCGGCTTCCCGCTCGGACAGGAGTTCTCCCACGCAGAGGATGACCTCTAGGCCGTGCTGTAAGGCCAATTTCACCTTTTTATTGATAAGCCCATCATCTTCTTTGTAGGTATGCCGCCGCTCGCTGTGCCCCAGGATCACCGTGTGAACCCCCAAGTCCTTGAGTTGGAGGACCGAGACTTCCCCGGTATGGGCCCCTTGTTCCTCTGCAGCCATGTTCTGGGCTCCCAAGAGAAGGTTGCTCCCTTTAACAATGGCCGCCACGGTTTCCAGCGCCGTAAAAGAGGGGGCCACCAGGTACTTGTGTTTCCCCTCCTTGAGCTGGTCCACTAGGGCCTTGGCCAGAGCCGCCGCCTCGGCGCGGGTCTTGTGCATTTTCCAGTTTCCCGCAATATAGTAGTTTCTCATCGTATTCGCTCCTTATGGTAACGGAGAAGCAGGGGGATCCCGGCTCCTCCTTCTGTACTTACTGCCCTCGGGTTACTTCAATGCCGGGGAGTTTCTTCCCTTCCAAGAGTTCCAGGGAAGCCCCGCCGCCGGTAGACACATGGCTCATCTGGGAAGCAAGGCCGAATTGGTTCACTGCGGCCACGGAATCGCCGCCTCCTACCACGGTAATGACCCCTCTACCCGTGGCTTCTGCCACGAGCTTGGCTAAGGCCTCAGTGCCTTTGGCAAAGGCAGGGAATTCAAACACCCCCACCGGGCCGTTCCATACAATGGTTTTGGCCTTGGCCAGGACTTCCTGGTATGAAGCTAGGGTCTTGGGGCCCACATCCAAACCCAAGAGGTTATCGGGAATGTCGATACCTTCTATTGCTACAGGCGCGGCCCCGGCGTCAAAGGCTTCGGCCCCGACATGATCCCAAGGCAGCAGGATCTCCACCCCAAGTTTTTTGGCCGTGTCCAGGATCCGCTGGGCTGTATCCAGTTGATCCGCTTCCACGAGAGACTTCCCGATCTTATGCCCCTGCACCTTGAGGAAGGTATAGGCCATGCCCCCGCCAATGATCAGGGCTGCGGCGTTTTTAAGGAGGCTTTCCAGCACCGCGATTTTGGAAGAGACCTTGGCCCCGCCGATGATGGCCACCAGGGGTTTCTGGGGATTGGTAACAATGGGTTCCAGGTAGGCCACTTCTTTTTCCATGAGGAACCCTGCCACTGAAACCGGCACGAATTTGGCGATAGAGGCGGTGGACGCGTGATCCCGGTGGGCGGTTCCAAAGGCGTCGTTGACAAAAATATCCCCGTAGGTGGCGAGCTCTTGGGCAAGTTTATCCCGGTCCGCTCCGTCCTTGGCGGTTTCTTCTTTATGAAACCGGGTGTTCTCCAGCATGATCACCGAACCTGCTGGCTGGGCGTCGATGAAGGCTTTCTTGCCGTAGCAGGAATCTTCCCCGGCAAAGATCACCGGTTTCCCCAGTTTCTTTTCCAGATAGGCGGCCACTGGGGCGAGACGGTGTTTGCCCTGAATGTAGGCTTTTTCATCAAAGCTCTTGCCCGCCTTTTCCGCTTTCTCCTTGGCTGCCTTGACATCTTTGGAAGGGTCTCCCAAGTGGCTCATCAAGGTGAGAGTCTTGACCTCCTGACCCAGAATGTATTGGATAGTCGGCAGGGCTGCAATGATACGGGTGTCATCCTGGACGACCCCGTCCTTCATGGGCACGTTAAAGTCCACCCGCATGATGACCCGTTTTCCTTTGAGATCGACGTTTTTCACGGTTTTGATCATAATTGTATACTCCTTGAGCATAGTAAAAAGGCCCCGGCCTTAAAAAGGGCGGGGCCTTGCATCTTCTACGTTAGGTCTGCTCGTAACCGGGAACAAACCCTTTGCGTGTGAGGTTTCGTCCCCTATTTCTTGCTATCAATGTATTTCAGGAGATCCACCACCCGGTTGGAATACCCCCACTCGTTGTCATACCAAGAAACCACTTTGAAGAAGCGTTTCTCTCCAGGAAGGTTGTTCTGCAAGGTGGCCAGGCTGTCGTAAATCGAAGAATGGTCATTGTGGATGATGTCGGAGGACACGATTTCCTCATCACAAGCGGCCAGAACGCCTTTGAGATAAGAAGCAGCCGCTTTTTTCAAGGCCTGGTCGATTTCCTGAATAGACGTATCTTTCGTGGCCCGGAAGGTGAGGTCCACCACAGAACCCGTAGGAGTGGGCACCCGGAAAGACATACCCGTGAGCTTACCTTTGGTGGAAGGAAGCACTTCCCCCACTGCCTTGGCCGCGCCGGTGGTAGAGGGGATGATATTGATGGCTGCGGCCCGTCCGCCTCGCCAGTCTTTTGCAGAGACTCCGTCAACGACCTTCTGAGTAGCGGTATAGGCATGAATGGCAGTCATAAGACCGGTCTCAATGCCGAAACCTTCTTTAAGGATGACATGTACCACCGGAGCGAGACAGTTGGTGGTACAGCTGGCGTTGGAAAGTACCGAATGTTTGGAAACATCATACTCACCCTCGTTGACCCCCATGACAATGGTCTTGATGGGCTTCTGGGCATCTGTGGATTTACCCGGCGCGGAGATGATCACCTTTTTTGCCCCGGCTTCCAGGTGTCCGTAGGCTTTTTCATTGGTATAAATCCCGGTGGATTCGATAACATACTCGATCCCCAGGTCTTTCCAGGGGAGCTGGGCCGGGGTGAGGCCTTTACCGGAAAGACATTTGATCTCATGCCCATTAACCACGAGCATATCTTCCCCCTTAACGCCAATATCAGCCTTCATCTGACCCTGGGTTGAATCATATTTGAGCTGATAGGCAAAATATTTCGCATCCGTAGAAATATCGACTACTGCAACTACGTCGATCTTGTCCTTTCCGAGCAGTCCTTGTCCCACAAGCGCCTGAAACACGAGGCGGCCGATACGGCCAAAGCCATTAATAGCAATCTTCATACATACCCCCAATCAATAGGCCATTCGTTACCTATCGATAGCTTGTCTACTTACTAGAACAAAGTATAAAAAGAACTGAAAAAAAATCAAGGGGCCCCTGGAGATCATTCGGATAAACACCTTCCCTTAGGAGGTATGACGCATTGGCTTTATCGGACTGAAGCATCCCTGGCGAATGGATGTATTCTTGGCATTCACTACGGCGATTTGCGGCCTACTGCAATGAGCATCTGCGCCCGATTATCATAGACCCCGTCGTGCCAATCACCGTAGAGTTCCACCGATGCAAAACCCGTATCCAAGAGTAAACGCCGCAGCTCCGATGCGGCATACAGGCGCTGGGTAAAGGTCCGCTCCATCCATGCCCCCTGCTTGATGAGGATCCATCGGTTTTTTAGGCCTGCCCAGGAATCCACCGGGGTATATTCGGTGAGTACCGTAAGACCCGCCCGGGTAAACCATTCCCGCTCCACAAAATCCCGCACGGCAATTTCTTTTCCCAAGGTTTCTATGATAAAGGCCCCTCCAGGTTTAAGGGAATCATAGGCATTCCGCACCATGAGCCGGTCGTCATCGGGATTTTCAAAATACCCAAAGGAAATGTACAGGTTGAGTACCACATCAAAAAACTGAGGACGGGTAAAGGAACGGACATCCGCGTGGATAAATTCAATATCCAGGTTTTCATAGGCCGCATCTTCCCTGGCGGTCTGCAGGTAACTTTTGGTAATATCTACCCCGGTAGTGGCAAAGCCCCGCCGAGCCAGCTCCAGGGTGATACGCCCAAACCCGCAGCACAGATCCAGCGCCCAAGGGCCGGCTACCGGGTTATCCGTCTCTCTCAGGATGGGGTCGTCATACAGGTTTAGTTTAGCAAGCCGGGTTACACTGTCGGCCACCAGCGGAACCTCTACCCAATGGGGACTATCAAACATGATGGGAGCATACTCTTCCCAAAAGCGTTCTTCTTCAAACCATTCTTTTTTATAAGCCATAACCAATTGAGTATAGGGTGAATATATGATCCGTACAAGCAGAACTCCGGGAGTACATGAGAGTTGTTCAAAAACTTCAGTTTTTGAACAAATTCCGATAAAAAACAGCAAAATGCTCCACATTTTGCAAGACTTGTTCGAGAACCAACCGGGTTATCGAACAAGTCCATTGACAAAGGAGCCTGTTCTTGGAAATAGTAAAGACGGAGCATATATGAATTATCTTGCAGATGAACTGAATTCCCTCCTGGATAGTACTGTGGCAGGACGCTTACTTTCCCCCTTAGGACAGCGTCTCTATTTTCCCAAAGGCATCATCGCCCAAAGCGCCGAGGCCAAGCAAGGGGCTCATCAGGCAAACGCCACCATTGGTATGGCCTATCATCAGGGTAAACCCCTCATGCTGTCGGCCATTGGCGATCAGGTACCAAGCCTTAAACCGGAAGAAGCCGTGGCCTATGCCCCTACCGCGGGGGTTCAAGCGGCCCGCCAGGTATGGAAAGACCGGATCCTCCGGCACAATCCTTCCCTGGAGGCGGAGCAGATGTCCCTTCCTGTGGTGGTTCCGGGTCTTACGGCGGGGATTTCGTATATGGCGGACCTGTTCGTGGGGGAAGGAAACCCCATCCTCCTCAGCAGCCCCTACTGGGATAACTATGAACTCATCTTTCAGGAGCGCCGGGGTGCGGTGCTGCGGGAAATCCCTTTTTGGGGTTCTGCCCAGGGTTTGGATATGGGTGCGCTCAGGAATGCCCTGGAAGAGGCCGCAAAGACCGGGACGGTTCGGCTCATCCTTAACTTTCCCAATAACCCCTCGGGGTATTCCCCTACCATCGCTGAGGCAGATGCCTTGCTCACCTGTATCAGGGAAATCGCCCAAGAAGGCGCAGATGTGCTGGTGCTCTGTGATGACGCGTATTTTGGGCTTTTTTATGAAGCGGACTGCATGAAGGAGTCCCTGTTCAGCCGGCTTGCCCAGGCCCACGAACGGATCCTGGCAGTTAAAATCGACGGTCCCACCAAAGAAGAGTATGTCTGGGGGTTCAGGATGGGGTTCATTACTTTTGGTTCCCTGGGTTTACAGGAGCGCCATTACGAAGGCTTGGTGAAAAAGCTCATGGGGGCTATCCGGTCTTCGGTTTCCTGCGCCAATACCCCGGCCCAATACCTGCTGCTGAAGACCCTGCAAGATGAGCGGACCAGCCCTGAAAAGGAAGGGTACCATGCCCTGCTGCAAAGGCGGTATCAGCAGGTAAAACAATTTCTGGCCGAGCATCCGGCTCATCCACACCTCCGGCCCTTGCCCTTCAACTCCGGGTATTTTATGAGTTTTCGGTGTATCGGTATGAGCGCAGAAGCATTACGGCAGGAACTGCTGGCAAAACACGGGATCGGTACGATTTCTTTTGGAGAAACCTATCTCCGGGTAGCTTTTGCGAGTATGGATGAGGAACAGATTCCCGGAGTATACCAGGTTATATACGATGTAGCTCGGGACCTGGGGGCCGGGACTTGAAAGGCGTGGGGCTGGCGAAACTCCCAGGGGGTGGTTAAAGCAGTACCTATTTTGTCGGATCCATCTTTTTGGGGTATTTTTTGATTTTTTCTAAAATACCTAGACAAAGGAATGTGAATGTGCTATAGATTATTAATAATCAAGGGATGAAACTGCCGTGTATGGGGGTACATCCAATAAAGAGAACCCTGAGGTTCTAAAAAATAGGGGTAGGAGCGGGTAAGGCGCTATAAAAGGGTAGTATTACTGTTGTGGA
>JAIRLU010000201.1 GCA_031259215.1 Treponema sp.
GCGTTTAAAAGTATATCTCTTTATATAATAAGGATTTACGCATATACCTGCATAGTATCCGCGGGAATCTATTTCATTACTATACAAGGAATTCAAAAAGTAAACGTCGATGCCCTGTACAATGCCGTCAAAGCGCTTGACATTATTTTTTTTTCTGATTATATTAATAACAGTTTTAGGGGGCGTAGTGAAGCTGGTTTATCACGCTGGCCTGTCAAGCCGGAGATCGCGGGTTCAAGCCCCGTCGCTCCCGTAAATAAAAAGCCTGTTAATAACAGGCTTTTTTAGTTTAAATCTCTATGACTTCTTGAAAACAAAAACGGTCACTACAGGTTTATGCTCCCTTGGGGTTTTCCTCATCAATGCAACTTTTACGTGCCGGTGTTTGAAAGAAACAAAAACCACCTTTTCTCTTGTTACATAAACGAAAGGTTAGCTCGGGACTAAACGCTTTTTACCATGCTTAATCGCCGCCTTACAGATTTTGCATACTTTAACCTTTATATCACCCTCTTCCTGTTCATACAGAATCTTCACGTTATTCCGCTTACAAACCGGACACTGACCACGCCCACGAGAAAACTCTTCCCAGATTCCTTTGCCCCTATGCGCTTTAGACATTGCCTTATCCCCTTTACGGTGTTCCTTTTACGCCGTTATCTACATTTTTGGTTTTTTTGGAATCCTGCTTAGCGGCTTTCTTTGCCTGCTTACCCGAAGTATCCTCTATATCCAGGGTATAATCCACCAATTCAAGAATAACCATTTCTGTGGCATCTCCCGGACGCTCACCAAGTTTGAGCATCCGGGTATACCCACCGGGACGATCCTTCATACGGAGGGCGATATTGGTAAACAACTTAGCCACCATACCTTCATCATAGAGGCGACTGGAAACAATCCGTCTATTATGAACCGAATCAACTTTTGCCCGGGTTATCAGCTTTTCAGCACTCCGGCGGATTTCCAACGCCTTTGCCTTGGTGGTCCTAATCCTCTCGTATCTAAATAAGGACGTAACCATATTCCGATGAAGAGCTTTCCGATGAGCCGACATACGTTCCAGGGGATTAAACCCTCTTCTATGCTTCATCTACTTCTTCCTTTTCCTGTTGGGGGGTAATCTTTACCGCATTTCTTAAAATATTGAGGTCCGTTATCCCCAGACTCAGGTTCCACTCCTTGAGTTTTTCCTTAATTTCCTGGAGGGACTTCTTCCCAAAATTACGGGTCTTAGTGATATCGTCTTCAGTTTTCCGGGTTAACTCACCGATAGTTTTAATATTTGCGTTTTTAAGACAGTTCGATGAACGGACCGATAATTCTAATTCTTCCACCGGCGTATTGAGAAGCTGCCGGATACGCTCGTCATCTTCGTCAAAATCCTCATCAGAGCCCAAGTTATTTTCATCAAAATTGATAAAAACCGATAGGTGTTCCTTGAGAATTTTTGCGGCCTCCGCTAAGGCATCTTCCGGACGGATAGTTCCATCGGTCCATAGCTCCAGCAACAGCTTGTCATAATCACTGCGTTGTCCTACCCGGGTGGGTTCTACGGCGAATTTTACCTTTTTCACCGGAGAAAAGATCGCATCCATAGGAATCGTACCAATCACTTCTACGTACCGTTCGTTGATCTCCGAAGGAACATACCCTCGACCAAGCTCGATCTGAATTTCAAATTCGATTCGAGCATTATCCATGAGGGTCATAATATGCTGACCGGTACTCAAAATATCCACCTGACCTATCCGTTCAAAATCATCACTCTTGATTTCCCGGTTTCCAGACCATTCATATAAAAGCACTTCCTCTTCCGTATCAGGAGGGAGCCGGAGTCGGATCTGCTTGAGGTTATTGATAACCTCCAGGGTATCTTCGACAATATTCGGTATGGTCTCGAACTCACTAGAAACCATATGACCCACTCCCTCCGCATCGTAGGAAGTGATCTTAATAGCGGTAATTGCATATCCCTGGATCGACGAAAGGAGCACTCTCCGTAGGGTATTACCAATCGTCGTTCCGAATCCTGGTTCAAAAGGAGCTGCCGCGAGCTTAGCATAATCTGATTTAAGCTCACCATATTCAAAAATGACACTTTTTGGGCGCTTGAATCCTTTCAGAAGGTTCTTACGGGCCATGAAGACTCCTTATTTAGAATATAATTCAACAATCATCTGTTCTTTGATATCCGTCAGATCAGTGATATCACTGCGCCGCGGATTAGCAAGGAACTTCCCTTTCATGGTATCAGGATCCAGAGAAAGCCACGGCATGATTCCGGATCGTCCATATTCCTTTAAGGCATCTTTAATCACCACCAGCCCCTTACCGGATTCCCCAATCTCTACCACATCATCGGGCCGTACTAAATAAGAAGGCACATTCACCCGTTTCCCATTAACCGCTACATGACCATGGAGCACGATCTGTCGTGCTTGACTCCGGCTTACCGCGAAACGCAAACGGTATACCACATTATCGAGCCTCCGTTCCAATAAGACAAAGAGATTTTCCCCGGTAATACCACTCATACGGAGGGCTCGTTCAAAGAAAAGGCTAAACTGCTTTTCCTGCATACCGTATATTCTCTTGAGCTTCTGTTTTTCCCGGAGTTGGATACCATAATCCGACCGCTTCCCTGGCCGTGCCTTGGGGTCTTTACCCGGTGCAGGACGTTTTTTATTAATCGGACACTTATCACTTCTGCAACGTCCCCCCTTGAGCATCAACTTCTTCTGCTCTGCCCGGCATAATCGGCAAACAGGTCCGGTATATCGTGCCATATTCTTCTTCCCCCTTAGATACGCCTGGTTTTGCGAGGCCTGCAACCATTATGCGGAATCGGCGTAACATCGTTGATCGACTTTACCTTGATACCCAATGCCCCTAACTGACGAATCGCCGATTCCCGGCCGATTCCCGGCCCTTTAACATAGACGTGTACTTCCCGCAGTCCCACCTGTATCGCCTTTTGCGCTGCGGTTTCCGTTACCGTCTGTGCTGCAAAAGGAGTAGATTTTTTGGCACCCTTAAATCCAAGTCCTCCAGAACTCGCCCAGGAAACGGCATTTCCCATAATATCGGTTATCGTAACAATCGTATTATTGAACGTAGCCTGGATGTATACGTTCCCTTCATATACGGACTTCTTCTCTTTCCGCTTCTTTGTATTAGCAGCCACCCTATCCTCCGCTTCCCTTATTTCTTCTTACCGGCCACGGTCTTCTTCTTGCCTTTACGCGTGCGGGCATTGGTTCGGGTCCGCTGGCCCCGAAGGGGCAAACCCTTACGATGACGAAGTCCACGGTAACACCCAATATCCATGAGCCGCTTGATATTCAAGGCAATCTCCGTACGTAAACGGCCCTCAACTTTATACTCATTCTCAATGAGCTGCCGCAAACCATTGAGCTCCTCTGCGGACAGATCATTGATGAGTCGTTGGGGATCTATCTTTGCTGTGGCACAAATGACATCTGCACTGGATCTGCCAATCCCAAAAATATAGGTCAAGGCAATGTTTACATGCTTATTAGGGAGGTCAACCCCCGCTATACGCGCCATACCTACTCCTAACCTTGCTTTTGTTTATGTTTAGGATTCTGACAAACGATCCGTATGATACCGTTTCGTTTAATCACCTTACATTTATCACAAATAGGTTTAACACTGGTTCGGACTTTCATCCATAATACTCCCTTTATAATTCCCCTGTCTCCACAAAGGATAAATTGTTATGTAAGCGCATAGTACCTACAGGCTATAAGTTCCGGCCCCGCAGACGACCTCGTTTGGTCAGTCCTTCATGATGGTGCATCTTGAGGAGTCCTTCAATTTGACTCATGGTATCCAGATCAACCCCTACCAGAATCAAGAGGCTCGTACCGCCCATCAAATACGAAATCGACGAGGGAAAATTAAACAACCACTGGATAATCGTTGGGATTATCGCAATCAAGGCCAGATAAAAAGAACCGGGAAGCACGATTCGGTTTAATATCTTCGTGAGATATTCCTCAATCCGCTCTGCCCTGATCCCCGGTATAGAACCCCCATTCTCCCGAATATTCTTAGCAATTTCTATGGGGTTTAAACTCACTTGCGTATAGAAATAGGCAAAAAATACAATCAACAGCACGTATAAGATATTATACAACCATCCTTGGGGACTTAAAACTCGGGAAACCACCCCGAGCCATGCCACATTACCTCCAATGGTGGAAGCGATCTGCAAAGGAAAAGTCAGAATTGAGGAGGCAAAGATAACCGGAATAACCCCTGAAGGATTGATCTTAAAAGGAATATAGGTACTTTGGGCACCGTACATACGCCTGCCCACGACCCGTTTGGCATAATTCACCTGAATTTTCCGCTGTCCCTGCTGTTCAAATACGACCAAGGCCACCACCGCCACAAACATGGCAAACACCAGGATAACAAATACCGGATTGAGGTCCCCGTTCCGTACCCGTCCAAACAACTCCCAGACCGCTTGAGGAAGCCGGGCCACGATTCCTGCAAATATCAACAGGGATATCCCGTTCCCTATACCTCGCCGGGTGATCTGTTCCCCTATCCACATGAGAAACATGGTGCCCACCGTTACGGTGAGCATGGCAATCAATGTAAAGGGAACGATATTCATACTCAACAGATTCTCCACGCTCCGGGAGATGCTTTGGGCATACTGGGTTACCGCGAAAGACTGGATGAGGCAGACCACCACCGTACCAAGCCGCTGATAGGCCTGAATCTTCTTTCTACCTCCCTCCTCTTGAGAAATCTTTTTCAAACTGGGAAACACGATGAGTAGGAGCTGCATGATGATCGACATGGAGATATACGGCATAATCCCCAGCATAAATATCGAAAAGTTCGAAAAAGCGCCACCGGCAAAAAAGTCAAGATAATCAACAAAAGGATTACCCGAATTTTGCTGAGAGAGAAAATAGGCGTTCAATTCCCCCACATTGATACCGGGAATGGGAAGCACTGCGCCAATTCGAAAAACCACCAGCATCAATGCGGTAAACAAAATGCGTTCCCGAAGTTCTTTAACTCTGAAAATACCGATCACTGGATTAGCCATGTACCTGTTCCTGTACCTTATCGTTAACCATTAATAATAACCATATCTGATCTTCTTTACCAAAGTTCCCTGGTTTTGTAAACCATCTCCCCTCATGCATCAACAGCGCCGCCGCTTGTACCGCCTGTCGCCTGCTCAATCTTTGTTTTAGCAGAAGCAGACAAGGCGCGTATCTTGAAAATGAGTTTCTTGGTAAACTTCCCATCCCCTAAGATCTTCACCGGTGCAGGTCCTTTAATCAGTCCCTTTTGCTTCAGCGTAGCTACATCCACGGTTTCACCGTCATGATAACGTCTCTCTAGTTCCCCCAGATTTACCACCTGAAATTCTTTTTTAAAGGGATAATTAGAAAAACCCCGCTGGGCAAGTCGCCGATACAGGGGCATCTGCCCCCCTTCAAATCCCACATAGGTCTTACCGCCGGAACGGGCTTTCTGTCCCTTAGTACCCTTCCCCGCAGTAGTCCCCCGTCCAGAACCTTGACCACGACCAATGATCCGTTTTCGCTTATGCGCTCCCTCAGGGGCATGTAAGTTAAAATCCTGCATTATGTGCGTTCCTCCACTGAAACCAAGTGGGATACCACTTTCACCATCCCCAAAACCGCAGGACTTGCTTCCTGTTCCACGGTTGACCCGATCTTCCGTAAACCCAAAGAACGAACCGTCGCCCGCTGCTTAGGAAGGGCTCCTATGGTACTGCGAACCAACCGTATGATAATCCTCTGTGCCATACTATCCCCACAGTTCCTTCAGGGATTTACCGCGGTTTTTGGCGATGGTTTTCGCATCCATCATCTTACTGATACAATCAAAAGTCGCTTTGAGCACATTGTACTGGCTTGAAGCGCCGATGGACTTACTCAAAACATCAGTTACCCCTCCGGCTTCCATGATCGCCCGCACCGGTCCGCCAGCGATGATCCCCGTACCGGAACAGGCAGGCTTTAACAGAACCTTAGACGCCTTGAATACACCCCGAATTTCATGGGGAATGGTTCCATTTTTAATCGGTAAGGGCACCAGATTCCGTTTAGCCTTCTCCACGCTCTTACGGATGGCTTCGGAAACATCATTGGCCTTGCCAAAACCATACCCCACATTACCCTTACGATCCCCAATGACGGTCAAGGCAGAGAAAGAAAACCGGCGTCCTCCTTTCACTACCTTGGCAGTCCGGTTAAGCTTGACGAGTTTTTCAATAAATTCCTTGTCTTTTTCCTGGAAATTTCTATCCCGTTCCCGTGTATGTTCCATCCTGCCCCCTGCTAGAACTGAATCCCGGCTTTCCGGGCTCCATCAGCCATGGCTTTCACGCAGCCATGATATAAATACCCATTTCTATCAAAAACAACCTGCTTAATATTCTGCTCCAGCAGCCGTTTTCCCATAATTTCCCCTAACTGAATCGCCCCTTCCACGGTTGCCTTGATGTTCCGCAGTTCCTTCTCCAGAGTGGAAGCAGCAGCCACGGTATGTCCCCGGGTGTCATCAATGGCTTGCATGTACAAAGCCCGGTTGCTTCGGGTTACACTCATACGGGGCCGTTCCGGAGTACCCGCAATAACCTTGCGTATATGGGTCTTTCTTTTAATCCGCTTCCTGTCTTTCTCAAGCATTTTTCGCAACATACGTACCCCTACTTAACCCCGGATTTACCGGTTTTCCGTCTGATTTGTTCATCGCTATACCGGATTCCCTTACCCTTATAGGGTTCAGGGAGACGCAGTTTACGAATCTCAGAGGCGAATTCACCGACCCGCTGCTTATCAATACCGCTTATGACCAGCTTCCCCCCCGCTTCAGTAGCCACAGTAATACCTTCCGGGATGCCCACAAAGAGATCATTGGAATATCCTAAACTCATGGATAAGAGCTTCCCCTGCACTTCTGCCCGGTAACCTACTCCGGTGATGACAAGAACCCGCGTAAACCCATTGGATACGCCAATCACCATGTTGTTGAGGAGATTACGGTAGAGTCCATGAAACGCCTTGGTTTGCTTTTCCTCATTAGCTCTGGTAACCACAATCTGATCCCCCTCTGGGGTAAAACTTATAACAGGATGGTAGGGCTGGCTGAGTTTTCCCTTAGGGCCTTCCACGATCATGACTGCATCCTGGAAACTTACCTTTACCCCTTCGGGAACCTTAACCGGAATTTTGCCGACACGTGACATATACTTCCTCTTACCAGACGGTACAGATGACTTCTCCGCCTACTTTTTTTTCAGCGGCCTTTTTTCCAGTGGTAACGCCTATCGACGTAGACACGATCAGCGTACCATATCCATTAAAAACCCGGGGCATGTTTTTATACCCTGTATATACCCGACGGCCCGGCTTGGAAACCTTCTCAATACCATGAATAATCGATCCGGCTTGTTCATCATATTTAAGAAACACCCTAATGACACTCATGCCATCCTGGTTTGCTTTTTTAAAATTCTTGATATACCCTTCGATCTTCAAAATCTTAACGATTTCAAGTTTTAACTTGGAGGCAGGGATATCAACCTTTTCATGTTTCGCCATTCCGGCATTCCGGATCTTGGTTAACATATCCGCCACGGGATCAGAGATACTCATCCTTTTCCTCCTTGATTACCAACTAGATTTGGTGACGCCCGGTATCAGCCCTTCACTCGCAAATTTACGAAAACAAAGGCGGCACATCTCAAATTTTCGGAGGTATCCCCTGGCCCGTCCACAGATCCGGCAACGGTTCACCTTTCTTGTCTTATATTTAGGCGTCCGGAGCGCCTTTATGATCATCGCTTTTCTTGCCATAATACCTCCCTTACTTTCTAAAGGGCATACCGAACTTGGCGAGGAACGCTTTAGCCTCCGCATCAGTTCGCGCCGTCGTTACGATGGCGATATTGAGTCCGGCTACCCGTTCAATCTTATCAAAATCAATTTCCGGGAAAATAATCTGCTCGGTGATACCGAGGGAGTAGTTTCCATGACCGTCAAAGGCGTTCTGATTGACCCCCCGAAAGTCCTTAACCCGGGGAAGGGCTACATTCACCAGTCGATCCAAGAATTCATACATCATAGCCCCCCGCAGCGTAACCTTAACCCCTATCTCTTGTCCTTCCCGAATCTTAAAGTTGGCGATGCTCTTACGAGCCTTCGTCTTAACCGCCTTCTGTCCGGTAATAAGGGTCAGATCATCCACTGCAGCATCCAAGAGTTTCTTGTTCTGCAAAGCCTCCCCTACTCCCATACTCACAATGATCTTTTCCAACCGGGGAGTCTGCATGGTGGAGGTATACCCAAATTCCTTGAACAATGCAGGGGCTATCTGTTCTTTGTATAGTTTCTTGAGCCGCGGCTCATAGCCCTTCGTCTCAGCGCCCTTTGTCTCAACGACTTTCATTACAACGCCTCTCCGCATTTTCGACAGATCCGGTTCTTCGTATCCCCGTCCAGCTTAAACCCTATCCGGGTAGGTCCGCATCGTTTACATACGATCTGCACATTGGAGCTGTGGATCGCAGCCTCTATCTCAAAAATTCCACCCCGATCCTGCTGATTACGGCGCTTTTTCGCCTTTTTGACGATGTTGGCGCCTTCCACAACGACCCGGTCCTTATCACGGAGGATCTTCAATATCCGCCCCCGCTTTCCCTTGTCCTTGCCCGCAATGATCTGGACGGTATCTTCTTTCTTTAATTTGAATTTATGTTGCGTAACCGCTCCCATACCGCCGCTCCTTAATTCTCGGTACCCCCTTAGGTCGTACCTATCATCCTTTCCTTACGAACACCGCCCTTCCAGGCGCCTTCGCAGGGAACAAAGTCCTTAAGGCCCTAGAGCACCTCAGGGGCGAGGGATACAATCTTCATATAATCCTTCTCCCGTAATTCCCGGGCAACCGGGCCGAAAATGCGCTTTCCCTTAGGATTCAAACTTGCATCAATAATAACACAGGCATTATCGTCAAAGCGGATATACGTACCGTCAGGACGCCGATATTCTTTATGGGTCCTCACGACCACCGCTTTTTCGACAGAACCCTTTTTTATATTCGATGTCGGTAAAGCATCTTTCACCGCCACCACAATAATATCCCCAATACTTGCATATTTTCGCTTAGAACCGCCCAGAACCTTGATACACTGAACAATCTTAGCACCTGAATTATCCGCCACATTCAGGAAAGTCTCCACCTGGATCATTTTCTCTTACTCCATACCTTTATGCTTACCTGCCCCCGGGGACAAGCCATTACAGGGGAAAAGTTCCCTATTGTGCGCGTTCTACAATCGCCGCCAGTTTCCAACACTTTTCTTTACTGATAGGCCGACATTCCACCACCCGGACCCGGTCTCCGATCTTCGCCTCATTGGTCTCATCATGGGCCTTTACTTTTTTGATCCGCCTCACATACTTCTTATAGAGGGGATGTAAGGTCGTAGTCTCCACCGCAACCACGATGGTTTTATGCATCTTGTCACTGGTAACGAGCCCTACAAACTCTTTTTTCCCCTTTTTAGCCTTAACAAGCTGTTCTGCCACTGTATTCTCCTCATGCTCCCTGCACCGTACTACTCACTACAAAACCTTTACGCTGCTTTTAAAGTCCGTTCCTGCTGCCAAATCAAGGTATTAAGCCGGGCAATCTGCCGACGCAGGGTACGTTTCTGAAGTGGGTTATCCACATGACCAATAACACTCTGGAACCGGAATTCCATATATTTCTTATTAAGCTCTTCCCGCTTCGCCTTAAGTTCAGGGAAAGACAGATTCTTAAACGAATGTTTCATTTTTTCTTATTCCTTATGCACCCAGTTCAAAATCAGCCCGGGCAACAAACCGCGTCCGTATGGGAAGTTTAGAACCGGCCAAGGTCATGGCTTCTTGAGCGATGGATTGCTCAATACCCCCCAATTCAAACATCACCGTTCCCGGCTTCACCACCGCCACCCAGTACTCTGGAGCTCCCTTCCCTTTACCCATCCGGGTCTCCGCAGGTTTTTTAGAATAGGGTTTATCGGGAAAAATACGAATCCAAATCTTCCCTCCCCGCTTTATATGGCGGTTTAAAGCGATACGGGCCGCCTCGATCTGCCGGTTGGTAATCCACATCCGGTCCATAGCAACCAAGGCATAATCCCCAAAAACCACCCGGTTCCCCCGGGTGGCGTTCCCCGGCATAGTACCCCGCTGTACCTTACGAAATTTAACACGCTTAGGACTCAACATACTTAACTCCTTGCAGGAACCCGCTCCCGGCGCTTACGAACCAAGGCACCGGCATCTTCCTTTTGTTCTTTACCATATTTCATGCCGTTGTAGACCCATACTTTAACGCCGATAGCCCCAAAGGTGGTATGCGCTTCGGCAAACCCATAATCAATATCCGCCCGCAAGGTATGTAACGGGATCCGGCCCTCTTTAGCCTCCTCAGTACGGGACATCTCCGCCCCTCCAAGGCGACCTGAAAGCCGCACTTTCACCCCTTGGGCATTACCCTTCTTGATGGCATTGCTAATGGCCTGTTTCATGGTGCGCCGAAAAGAAGAACGGGCTATAAGCTGCCGGGCGATGTTCTGAGCGATAATTTGGGCGTTATTATCGACATTACGCACTTCCTTGATCTTAATCTGAATCTTTTTACTCACATGCCGCTGCAGCTCCGCCCCGATCTTCTCAATATTGGCCCCCTTAGCGCCAATAATAACCCCGGGACGGGCGGTATGAATAGTAATGGTGATACGCTGGGGATGCCGGATAATTTCTAATTCAGCAATATCCGCACCCTTAGTTTCAGGCAAATTCATGATACGTTTACGTAGCTGTATATCCTCATGAAGGGTATTGGCATACTCCTTGGGGCCCACATACCACCGGGACCCCCAGGTTTTATTGATACCAATACGCAGTCCAATTGGATTAACTTTTTGACCCACTTTAATTCCCCGCCTTTTTGGTTTCATCAATAACTACGGTAATATGACACATCCGCTTGAGCAGCATGTCCGCTCGTCCCCGAGCCCGGAACCATACCCGCTTCATCCGGGGGCCCTCATCAATCAATATTTCCTTCACGTATAACATATCTTCCTCAAGCCCCTTATTTTGACCGAGGGCATTGGAAGCAGCGGATTTTACGGTTTTCCGAATCAACCGCGCTCCCTTGTGGGGCATATTTTCCAGTAAAGACATAGCCTCCGGGTACGACCTCCGGCGTATGAGATCTGCCACCGGACGAATCTTAAAAGGTGAAGCGATAAGGTACTTCGTTACCGCCTTATAACCGCGCTTTGTTTCCATAATACTATAATCTACCTATTATTTACCGGCCTTCTTGTCTGAACCTGCATGTCCCCGAAAAATCCGGGTAGGGGCAAATTCACCAAGTTTATGACCGACCAGATTTTCCGTAATGTATACGGGAATCCAGGTTTTGCCGTTATAGACGGAAATGGTCCCCCCCACCATTTCAGGAATAATGGTGGAACAACGGGAATAGGTCTTGATCATCTTCCTGTCCCGGACCTTACTCATCTCCAATACCTTTTTATAAAGACTCTTCTCTATGAAGGGCCCTTTCTTAATGGACCTTGACACCCTGCGCTCCTATTTCTTTTTCCCGCGGCTCACAATAAACCGGGATGACGGCTTATGTTTACTCCGAGTCTTGTACCCCTTTGTTGGCTGTCCCCACGGGCTTACCGGATGAATACCCTTGTTTTTTCCTTCGCCCCCTCCGTGGGGGTGATCCACCGGGTTCATAACCATACCCCGTACCGTGGGCCGTATCCCCAGCCATCGCTTCCGTCCTGCCTTACCGAATTGGGTATTCATGTGGTCCTCGTTTCCCACGGTTCCAATGGTAGCGTAACATTTCTTGAAAACCATACGCATCTCACCGGAAGGAAGCTTTAGCGTAACATAATCCCCTTCTTTAGCCGCAATCAGCGCGCTCGTCCCAGCGGCCCGGGCCATCTGCCCGCCTTTACCCAAGGTGAGTTCAATATTATGCACGGTAAATCCCAGGGGGATATTTTCTAAGGGCAAGGCATTGCCAATCTCAATCGGCGCATTAGGACCGCTGAGGATCTGGGCATTACGGGTAAGGCCTTTAGGGGCAATAATATACCGCTTATCCCCGTCGGCATAGACAATCAAGGCAATATTAGAACTTCGGTTAGGATCATATTCAATGGTCGAAACTTTCCCCGGAACGCCGATCTTATCCCGCTTAAAGTCTATGGCCCGGTACAGGCGCTTATGCCCACCCCCTTTATGCCATACACTGATACGGCCATGAGTGTCCCGGCCTGCCCGTTCTGCCCGCCCGGAAGTAAGCGATTTTTCGGGCTGCGTATGCTTAGAAAGCTCGGAATAATCCAAACTAATCCACTGCCGCATCCCCGCAGTTATCGGTTTATACGTTTTTATCCCCATAATCTTCCCTTATATACCCTCAAAGAGGCTTATCTTCTCATCCTTGGGCAGCCGGACAATAGCTTTCTTCCACGAGGAAGTATAACCAGACCTATAACGCTGCCGCTTCGGTTTACCCCCGACCACCATAACCCTACAGGAAATCGGATGTACCTTAAACAAAACACGAACCGCTTCTTTTATCTGAATCTTCGTCGCCGCCGGATCCACCCGAAACACGTATTTTCCTTCTTCCCGCATAATATTGGTCTTTTCCGACAACACCGGTTCAATCAAGACCTTTTCTGGTAGTATCGTTCCCTGACTCATTGGTTCGCCTCTCCCTGTTCAGTATCCTTTCCGTCTTCCTGGGGATGATAAAAAGCATTCAAATATTTAGCAGCCGTTTCCAGGAGCAGTACCCGACGGCCATAAAACAAGTCATGGGCCCGCAGACGATTATACGAAAGAAACCTAAGCCACGGTATATTCGCTCCCGCCCGTTTTACCAAGGGGTCATCGTCTTTCAGAATAACAATCGTCCGTTCATGATCGCCAAAATGGGCCAGGACCTCAGCCAATTCCTTTGTTTTTCCCGAAGCTATCGAGAAATCTTCAACTATTTTCAAGGTATCGCTTTGTACTTTCAAGCTCAAAATACTCTTTAAGGCAAGCCGCTTTACTTTTTTGGGAAGGGCATAGGAAAAATCCCGGGGTTTAGGGCCAAACACCGTACCCCCTCCTACAAGCACCGGAGACTTCTTATCCCCCCGCCGGGCCCGGCCTGTCCCCTTCTGCTTATAAGGCTTGGCATTCGAACCATGAATCTCTCCCCGATCCTTCGTACTGGCCGTTCCCAATCGTTTGTTGGCAAGCTCGTTGTGTATAGCATACCAGATGACATCTTCATTTACCGGAAGGCCAAATACCGCGTCGTCTAACTCGATACTCCGCAGTTCCTTACCTTCAATAGAATACACCGTCCGATTCATCCAATTCCTCGCTTTCCTTACCGGTACCTATTTTTTTACCGCAACCCTGACGAGCACCAGTCCTTTATACACCCCCGGAACAGCGCCTTGAATCACTAAAAGCTGTTTTTCCAGATCCACCTTAACCACCTTAAGGCTCAAGACCGTTACCTGTTCCCGTCCCATACGACCGGGTAATTTCATATTCTTAAAGGTTCGCCCCGGATAGGTTGACTGTCCTGTGGATCCCGGCTCGCGGTGAAATTTAGAACCGTGAGAATGGCGGCCACCGCTAAACCCCCAGCGCTTCATTACCCCCTGAAAACCCTTACCCTTAGAGACCCCCGTTACATCTACATACCGGCATCCTTCAAAAACCTCTGCCCCAAGAGAATCTCCTACAGCAACTTCTTTATCAAAATCACGAAATTCTTTAATATGTTTTTTAGGGGTAATCTGTTCTGGAAATTGTCCCTTATACGGCTTCGTCACCCGCCCAGGTTTTACATCATCCACCCCGAGTACCACCGCGGCATAGCCGTTTTTTTCTTCGTTTTTTTGAGCAATCACCCTATTTGGATCGACACGCAAGACCGTTACCGGAACAAGCCTACCTGCATCGTCAAAGATCTGAGTCATACCCACTTTTTTGGCCAAAAGCCCCAACATGCTTAACTCCCACACCGCTCATTTCGAGCAGGTACTGTACGGTTACGGCCGCTCGGATACACGAGCCTTTGAATCAGGAATCCACGCCATCTTCCCAAGACCTTCTACCCTCGCGAAATCTAATCCGCAAAGCCGCCCTTTAAGAATCAGTTTCTCTTAAAATCCGACGGATTTTACTGTTTTATCTCAACATCAACACCTGCAGGAAGTTCCAGTTTCATCAAAGAATCCATCACTTCGGGAGAAGGATTTATTATGTCGATCAAACGTTTATGGGTCCGCATCTCAAACTGCTCACGAGACTTTTTATTCACATGAGGAGAACGGAGCACCGTTACTTTATTAATACGAGTCGGTAAAGGGATAGGACCCGTCACCCGGGCACCCGCTTTTTGAACCGTTTGAACGATAGACTTCGCACTCTGATCAATGAGTTCCACATCAAACCCGCGCAATCGTACGCGAATTCGTTCCTTATCCATTATTCCTCCCACAAGGGGGTATTTGATCCGTAAAAACGTATAAAATCAAATACCTGTCCCCACATCAAAGGGTGTTATTCAATAATTTCAACTACCTGACCAGAAGCAACCGTTTTTCCACCCTCACGGATAGCAAACCGCAACCCTTTTTCCATGGCAATAGGGTGAATCAATTCACCGAAAATTTCCGTATTATCTCCGGGCAGGATCATTTCCCTGCCTTCAGGCAATTGCACCGTACCGGTAATATCGGTCGTCCGAAAATAAAACTGTGGCCGATACCCGCTAAAGAAAGGACTGTGCCGCCCCCCCTCTTCCTTGGAGAGACAGTAAATCTGCCCCTTGAACTTCATGTGGGGCATAATGGAACCAGGCTTGGCAAGAACCTGCCCCCGCTCAACTTCGGCCTTATCAATACCCCGGAGCAGCGAACCGATGTTATCACCGGCCTGCCCGCTGTCAAGCAACTTGTTAAACATCTCGATACCCGTAACCACGGTCTTTTTGGTGGGTTTAATACCCACAATCTCCACATCCTCATTGAGCTTGATAATACCCCGTTCCACCTTTCCCGTAACCACGGTACCACGGCCAGAAATGGTGAATACATCCTCAATAGGCATAAGAAAGGGTTTATCGCTATCCCGTATCGGATCAGGGAAATAGGTATCCATAGCCGCGAGCAACTCTTCGACACAGGCAACCGCTTCAGCGTCATCCGGTTCAGACATCGCTTTGAATGCAGACCCTTTAATGATGGGAATTTCGTTTCCTGGAAACCCATTGGCATTAAGCACATCCTTGATCTCTTCCTCAACCAGTTCAAGCAACTCCTCATCATCCACTAAATCGACCTTGTTGAGAAACACAATGATATTGGGAACCCCTACCTGACGAGCCAGAATTATGTGTTCCCGGGTCTGAGGCATAACCGAATCCGGCGCCGAAACCACCAGTACAGCGCCATCCATTTGGGCCGCACCAGTGATCATGTTCTTGATATAGTCAGCATGTCCAGGACAGTCAATGTGAGCATAGTGGCGCTTCTCCGATTGATACTCCAGATGCCGAGTGTTAATCGTAATACCCCGGGCCTTTTCTTCCGGTGCGTTATCAATATCATCAAAGCGCATAAGCTTATCGCCATACTTCTTATTACAATGCATCGTGATCGCCGCAGACAAGGTAGTTTTACCATGATCTACATGGCCGATGGTTCCGACATTCATATGTATCTTATCTCGAGTGAACTTCTCTTTTGCCATTACGCGTCCTCCTTACGTTTTTTTAGGCACTTATTGTAGCACAAATCTACAAAAGCATAATCATCTACGATTATGCAGTATTATACTCAATTATTCAAAAGAATGCAAGACCCCCAAGAACTGCATACCATGAACAATACCATAAAGCGTTATAGATTAATACAAAAGAGAAGCAAAAAAATGAACAGAACCATGCAGAGTCCGCCGCCATCAAATACAGCACACCCTGCTTCCCAGCATCTGTCCCGCTCCACCTATCTCATCGTACACAACGCTACTGGAACCAAAACAAAGAAAAATCTACCCCTTGTTTCGCTTCCATGATGATCGGTTTGGATCACCGAGACTCCTACACCTGAGGCACTTCCCTAGCTCCCGGTAAGCTATCAGGTGTAAACAACATCATTCAGCGTTCACCTACGCTGAATCTTCTTTTCAAAAAACAACCTTCTTGAAGGAAAGTATCCATGCTCTTCCCAAGAAGTTTTTCATCATCTCACAAGGAACTGCCTTTGTCAAGTCACCATCGATAATGGGCAAAGGCCTTATTCGCTTCTGCCATCCTATGGGTATCTTCCTTTTTCCTAAATGCTATGCCGGTATTATTATAGGCATCCAAGAGTTCCGCTGCAAGACGGTCTCCCATGCTATGACCGGTTTTTGAACGGGCGGCATTGATAATCCACCGCATCCCCAGAGCCTCCCGCCGGGACTCTCGAATTTCCATGGGCACCTGATAGGTCGCACCCCCTACCCGTCGGGACTTCACCTCAATCATCGGCTTAACATTTTCTATGGCTTTAAGAAAAACTTCAAGAGGCTCTTTTTCGGTTTTGGCCTGAAGAACCTCCAAGGCATCATGCACAATCCGAAGTCCAATCGAACGTTTTCCTTCCCACATCATGCGGTTTACAAATTTTGAAATCACCACACTGTTATATTTTGGATCCGGTACAATACCCCGGTCTACGGTCTTCTTTTTACGTCCCACCTTTACTCCTTAGGCCTTAGGCCGCTTGGCGCCATACTTGGACCGACTCCGCTTGCGGTCTCCCACCCCCAGGGTATCCTTGGCACCCCGAATAATATGGTACCGTACCCCCGGAAGGTCTTTAACCCGGCCCCCACGAACCAGAACAACCGAATGTTCTTGCAAGTTATGGCCGATACCCGGAATATAGGCAGTAACCTCGGTCCCATGGGAAAGCCGTACCCGGGCAACCTTCCTAAGAGCCGAATTCGGCTTTTTGGGAGTAACCGTCATAACACGGGTGCAAACCCCTCGTTTTTGCGGGCAGGAACGGAGTGCCGGAGACTTCGTTTTGGTGGTAATCTGCTGCCGTCCAAAACGAACCAACTGATTAATTGTAGGCATGAATCAAAAACTCCCCTTTTATCTTCATCGTCATAATTGAAGCAATTATCTTTACCAAGAGGTATTAAACATACCGGAAAGAAAAAAAAAAGTCAAGTGGGACTGGGCAAAATTTAGGTAGCTTTAAAAACCTCAAGGACTTGGTAATACGCGAGGCTGAATCCCCGGAAGAGCTTCATGAGGAGCGGTCTTTTACCCTGGAAACCGCACGGCTGGTATAGTGCATAATCGCAAAAAATAAAATCATCACCCCTAAACCTACCCCAAGCACGATAAAACCCCGGATCCCCCCTATCCCCACCACCGCCAACAACGA
>JAIRLU010000217.1 GCA_031259215.1 Treponema sp.
TGCGGAGCATTTTGCAAGACTTGTTCGATAACCAACCGGGTTATTGAACAAGTCCAATGATTAAGTAAACGCATATAGGGTTGCTCCCCCGGGAATAGTCGAATTCCTGCACCACCCTAAGGTCTTTCCGGTAATACGTCGAAGTCTGGTAGACCATCACCTCCAGCACGCCGGTCATGGGGTCCAAATCGTGGCCCTTATGAATGAGATGTGTACCTTTGTCCATGCGTCACCGTCCTTGTGGTATCTTACGCTACGGCTTTCCCGAAAGACGCGCAAGGCTGTTCCGCGCCAAGGCCGCGGAGAGGACGGCGGCTGTCGAAAGCTGGGAAATATCCGCGATAAAGCCTGGATGGTGCGTTCCCTCTGGGCTGTTCATTCCGATGGTCCAAAAAACACCGGGGATGCTCTTCTGATAAAGGGCAAAATCCTCGCCGCCCATGCCAGGCTGCGCCGGAATCACGGTAAGCCCCAGGCTGCGCGCGGTTTCCGCGGCAAATTCGCTGAGCGTGGCGTGGTTGTTTGTAACCATCGTATACATACGCCAGCTAAAATCTATGGTTACCTCCATAGCTTCCGCCATAGCGCGACAACATTCCTGCAGCCGTTTGGCTATCCATGAAAGCTTTTCATCGTCAAAGGCCCGGAACGTTCCCTCAAGCAGGGCATCTTCGGGTATAACGTTCCAGGTATTCCCCGCCTCCACATGGGTAAAACTCAAAACCGCCTGATCAAAGGGGTCCGTGTTGCGGCTTATGATAAGCTGGGCGGTGTTTATTAACTGGCTTGCCGCAGCTATGGGATCCCGGGAGTAGTGGGGGCTGGCACCGTGGGATCCCTTGCCCTTTATAATGATTTTAAAGCCCCCGACCCCCGCGTGAGTCGCGCCGGGACTTATACCGATAAGTCCCCTTTCATGATCCGCCGCCACATGGAGTCCGTAGATTTCAGCGACATCATCAAGAATGTGCGAATCCAGTACCTGCTGCGCCCCACCGCCCCCTTCTTCAGCAGGCTGAAAGAGGAGTTTCACCGTCCCCTCAAGGGTTTCTTTCTCTTCGTTAAGAAGCATCGCCGCGCCCAGCAGGCTGGTTGTGTGGAAATCATGCCCGCAAGCGTGCATGAAACCAGCTTTCCGTGATGAATAGGGAAGCCCCGAAGCCTCGGTTACCGGCAGCGCGTCAATATCGCAGCGCAGCGCCACCACCGGTTTACCGGTCTTACCCTGAATCCGCGCCACAAGCCCGGTTTTAAGCAAAGCTCCCGCCCTGCCGTCAAGTACTTCGATGCCCGCTTCATGGAGAATTTCCCCAATCCGCGCCGTGGTTTCCAGTTCCTCGTTACCCGGTTCAGGATGCCGGTGAAACCATTTAAAATACCGTTCAAGTCTGTCTTGTAGAAAAGCTATTTCCATAAAATTCCTATGCCCTCAATCTCAATGGGTGGCTTTTTTTGCAAGGAAGGTTCCCAGCGCCTGTATCAGGGTAACAATCAAAACAAGGATGATCACCGTAACGATGGTGATGTCCGTCTGGTAGCGTTGGTAGCCGTAGCGTATCGCAAAATCGCCAAGACCGCCGCCGCCCACCGCGCCGGCCATAGCGGTGAGCCCCACAAGGCTGATACAGGTGATGGTAATCCCCCGGATAATACCGGGGACGCTTTCTTTGAGGTATACCCGGAAGATGATGCCCGCAGGGCTTGTCCCTATGGATTGGGCGGCTTCGATGGCGCCCCGGTCAATTTCCGCCAGGGCAGATTCCATCTGGCGGGAAAAAAAGGGGGTGGTCCCGAATATGAGCGGAACAACCGCGCCTTTAACACCGATGGCGGTTCCCACTATCCACCGGGTTACCGGAATCAGCAGGGCGAGCAGGATGATGAAGGGGACCGAACGGAAAAAGTTGATGATCTTGTCCAGCACGGTCCACAGGGGAAGATTCTCCAGAATATCCCCTTTCCGGGTAACCGTAAGGATGATTGCCAGAAAAAGACCGATGATAAAGCTTATGCTCCCTGAAACCGCCATCATCACCAGGGTTTCCCGCAGGCATTTGAGAAGTTCCGGGTATTTGCTTATCACATTTGGCATGATACTTACAAAAAACCTAGCCACGCTTCAACACCTCCACCTGTACCCCTTTTTCTCCCATCCATTGTATAGCTTTTTTGATCCGCTCCGGTTTTCCTTCAATAATGTTGACGAGTCCCCCGATAGGGGTTTCCTGAACAATATCGAGATCCGCAAAGATGATGTTGATTTTGATGTTAAAATTGATCGATATGCTGGAGATAAGGGGTTCAATGGTGTTCCGTCCCACATAGCTGAAACGAGCCAGAATCTGTCCTATCTTGGGATGTACAATAGAGGAGTCTTCTTCCAACAGGTCGTAAATTTTTCTAAGATTGGACGTGGTCCCGGTAAATTCCCGGGTAATCTGTTCACGGGGATTGGAAAAGATGTCAAAAATGGCGCCCTGCTCAATGATCCGCCCTGAATCCATAACCGCCGCATGGGTACAGATAGACTTTATCACCGGCATCTCATGGGTGATGACCACCATGGTAAGATCGAGCCGTTTATTTAGTTCCCGGAGCAGGGCGAGGATGGACTGGGTTGTCTGGGGGTCAAGCGCACTGGTCGCCTCATCACAGAGCAGGATGGAAGGCTTTGACGCAAGGGCCCGGGCAATGCCTACCCGCTGTTTCTGCCCACCCGAAAGCTGGGACGGGTATGCGTCGATCTTGTCGTTCAAACCCACCAGTTCAAGCAGTTCCTTCACCCTTTGCGCAATATCCCCCCGGCTCTGTCCCCGGTATTGGAGGGGAAAGGCTATATTTTCACCCACCGTACGGGAACGAAAGAGGTTAAAGTGCTGGAATATCATACCGATGTCCTGACGGTTTCCGCGTAGTTCCTTTCCCCTTAGTTTCGTAATATCCCGGCCCTTGATCAGCACTTCCCCTTGATCCGGCTGTTCAAGCAGGTTGATGCAGCGGACCAGGGTACTCTTTCCGGCCCCGGAAAATCCGATGACTCCGAAAATTTCCCCTGCTTCCACGGTCAGGGAAACATCCTGTACCGCTTGAACTTCGCGCTTTCCCCGAAAGGTTTTTGAAATATGGCGTAACTCGATCATCACTTAAAAAGCTGGAATAAAGGCGCCCTTATAGGTTACCTGAATCACCTGGCGAACCGCGTCGGTATGGAAGGCATCCACAATTTTTTTGTAGAGGGGATTATCCTTATCCGCCGTGCGGGCTGCGATGATGTTGATGTAGGGATTTTGACTGCCCCCGGACTGCTGCTCCAGGGCAAGGCTGTCCCCTTCGGGATTAAGCCCCGCATCAACCGCGTGCCCGCCGTTTATAATCGACGCGGTTACATCGTCCAGGAGGCGTGGGGTTTGGGCCGCTTCCACCTCAACAAACTGGATGTTCCGTGGATTGGCGGTAATGTCACTCAAGGTTGGCGTGGGGCCTGCGGATTCGGGGATGGTGAGGAGCCCCGCCTTTTCCAGTACCCGTAGGGCCCGTCCGCCATTTACCGCATCATTGGGGATGGCTATCTGGTCGCCGTCTTTAATCTCCGCCACTGATTTTATCTTCCGGGAGTAAAGCCCCAGGGGCGCAAGCAGGGTTTCCCCGATGGGGGAAAGGTTGTAGCCCTTGGTTTTTACCTCGTTGTTCAGGTACGCGTAGTGCTGAAACGAGTTAAGATCGATTTCTCCGTCCTCCAGCGCCCGGTTAGGCTGAACATACTCGGAAAAACGGACCAGTTCAATGCGTACCCCATCCTTCGCGAGGGC
>JAIRLU010000237.1 GCA_031259215.1 Treponema sp.
TTAGTGGACTTGTTCAATAACCCGGTTGGTTATCGAACAAGTCTTGCAAAATGCTCCGCATTTTGCTGTTTTTTAAGCGGAAGTTGTTCAGAAACTGAGGTTTCTGAACAACTCTAGTAGCTTATCTAACAGCGTGGGCCCTAGGCAGTTCCAGTTCCTTACAAGGGAAGGCCGCTTGGAACATACCGGCGAACCTTACCAGCGGCTTGAGGCAGTGATGCTCAAGACCCGTTTAGGATAAATCCTCAAGTCCTTCGTTCCAATGGCCTATTTTGCGGATCTTCTGATTCCGGTACCGGACCAGCACCGAGGGATTCCGGTCTCCCAGGTCCTGCAGCTCTTTCACCAGGATATGCTTGATAATCCCTGCAGCCGCGTCCGGATCTTGATGGGCTCCTCCGGGAGGCTCCGGGATGATGCCGTTGATTACCTTGAAATCCAGCAGATCCTCGCTGGTGATCCGGAGCATGGCCGCGGCATCTTTTGCCCTGGCTGCGTCCCGCAGAAGGATGGAAGCGCATCCTTCGGGACTAATCACCGAATAGATGGCGTTTTCGAGCATGTAGATCTTATCCCCTACACAAAGCCCTAAGGCCCCGCCGGAGCCCCCTTCCCCAATGATGATACAGACGATGGGGGTTTTCAGTTGGCTGAAATCCCGGAGGTTTCGGGCAATGGCTTCGCCGATGCCCCGTTCTTCCGCGCCGAGGCCTGGGTATGCCCCAGAGGTATCCACAAAGGTAACGATGGGCCGACGGAATTTTTCCGCCTGCTGCGCCAGACGCAGGGCCTTTCGGTAGCCCTCAGGATTGGCCATGCCGTAATTGCGGTACTTATTCTCTTTCAGGGTACGGCCTTTCTGGTTGGCCAGAATGGTAACCGGCCGCCCTTCAAGCAAGCCCAGCCCTCCTACCAGGGCAGGATCATCCCCAAAGAAACGATCCCCATGCAGTTCAATGAAACCGGTAAAAATCCGGTGTATGTAATCCAGGGCATAGGGCCGTTGAGGATGACGGGCCAACTCAACCCGCTTCCAAGCCGCTTCGGTCTTGGATCCGGCTTGTATTTTCCCTTCAAGGGCTTGGAGGGCTTCATCTGCATCAATACCCGATTCCTGAACGAGTTTTCGTAATTCTTCGACCTTCTCTTGCAGTACAGTCACCCGTGGGTTATTCACCTCTCCACCTCCTCCGGTACAGAACCTGGCAGGGGAAGGTAGTTGTGCAGATCCAGCAAACGGGCGAGGATCCGTCGTTGATCCTGACGAGGAACAATCAGATCCACAAAACCCCGTTCTTGTTGAAATTCCGCACGCTGGAATCCTTCTGGCAGGTTTGCCCGTATGGTTCCTTCGATCACCCGGGGACCGGCAAAGCCGATGAGCGCCCCGGGTTCCGCCAGGGTAATATCCGCCAGCATGGCAAAAGAGGCGGTAACTCCTCCGGTAGTGGGATCGCAGAGCACAAGAAAAAAGGGAACTCCTGCTTTATCCAGTTCTGCGGCAGCACTGGAAGTCTTGGCCATCTGCAAAAGAGAGAAGATTCCCTCCTGCATCCGGGCGCCTCCAGAGGTGGTATAGATCACCAGGGGCAGCCGTTCCTCTGCAGCCTTGAGCAAAGCCCGGCTGACCTTTTCTCCTACCACCGAACCCATAGAGCCTCCCATAAAGGCAAAAGACATAAGCCCTAGGATGAGGGCTCTCCCTTCTATTAAACAAGTTCCGGTGATGACCGCGTCTTTCATTTGAGACTTGGCTTCAGCTTCGGAGAGCTTTTCCTCATACCCTGAGAGATCGATGGGGTTAAGGGATCGCAGATTCGCGGAAAACTCATGAAAGGTCCCCGGATCCGTCAGGTACGAGATACGTTCCACCGGTTCCATCCGGTAATGATGACCGCAGCCCGGACAGGTCTTGAGGGCATCTTCAATGGCTTCAGCGCTATACTGAGCTTTGCAGCTAGGACAGGGTTCAGCGGGCATGGATGATCTCCTTAGGAATGTGCTTTTCCAGTTCTTCATAATACGCCGTACCGAAGCAGCCAGAGCGGAAACGGCTTTCTTTGAGGATCCTCCCTTGTTCAAACCGGTTGGTTTGTATACCCTCAATGCGGAGTTCTGCCAAAGCCCGATCCATGCGGGCCAAAACCCGTTCCCGGTTCGGGGCGTGGACAATGAGTTTCCCCACCAGGGCATCGTAGTGGGGCGGCACCATACAGCCCGGATACAAACAGGTATCGAAGCGCACCCCCGGACCTCCCGGCACATGCAGCGCCGTAACCCGGCCAGGGCTTAGGGCATTAATCCGGCACTCCATGGCCCAACCCTGGAGCCGTAGGGCTTGGGGATCGATTTCCATGCGTCCTTCGGTGCAGGCGAGGATCTGTTCCCGCACAATATCCGTACCAGTGATACATTCGCTCACGGGATGTTCCACCTGCAGCCGGGCGTTTACTTCCATAAAATAAAATTCCTCCCGGTCAACCAGAAATTCGATGGTTCCTGCTCCCCGGTAACCCAGCTCTTGAAAGAGCTTTACCGCTCCTTGGGTCATCTGTTCCCGCATACCCTCGCTCACCCCGGGGGAAGGACTTTCTTCGATGAGTTTCTGATGGTTTTTCTGAACTGAACAGTCCCGTTCCCCTAAGACCGCGACAGGCCCTGCCGCGAGGATCTGGAGTTCCACATGCCGGGGGTTTTCCAGGTACCGTTCAATAAAAACCCGGGAGTCCCCAAAATTGGATGCTGCCTCTGCTTGGGCAATAGCCATCTGTTCCGGTAATTCCTGTTCCGTCCTGACCACCCGCATACCTTTACCACCGCCGCCGGCAGCAGCCTTGATGATCACCGGAAAACCCAAAGTCCCTACTGCCTCCTGGGCCTTAGCATAATCTTCCACTGCGGCTTTAGTACCTGGTGTTATGGGGAGACCGAAATGGTGAGCCCTAGCCCGGGCCTGGACCTTGTCCCCCAATAGCTCAATCAGCTTGGGATCCGGCCCGATGAATCCGAGACCAGTATCCAACACCAAACGGGCAAAGTCAGCATTTTCCGAAAGAAAACCCACTCCCGGATGAATCGCATCACAGTCCGTATGTACCGCTGCCATGATGAGGTTGTTCCCCAGGAGGTAACTCTGCGCGGAAGGTGGCGGGCCAATACAGACCGCTTTATCTGCCAAACGCACATGCAGGCTCTCTCGATCAGCCGTGGAATAGACGGCCACGGTTTCAATACCCATTTCCCGACAGGTCCGTATGATACGGACCGCAATTTCCCCTCGGTTTGCAATAAGGAGCCGTTTAATCATCCTCCCTCCCTTATTAAAAGGAATGGGAGGTCAAGGCCCCCCACGCCCCCGGACTGTGCTTCATGGGGAAGGGCTTATCCGTTTGACCTCGAACAGGACTTGACCATATTCTACCAAATCGCCGCTCCCCGCATGGACTGCCAGTATTTCACAGTCAAAGTCCGCTTCCAGCCGGTTCATCATCTTCATGGCTTCCAGGATACAGAGGGTATCTCCTGCTTTGACCTGAGAACCAGGACTCACAAAAGCAGGGGTGTCTGAACTAGGGGAAGCATAGAAAGTCGCCACCATAGGACTCGTGATGGTTTCCCTTGGAGCATCGGTTACCGTGGTATCTAGAAGCCCGGAAACACTCACCTCCCCAGGCCCTGGGCTGCTCGATCCAGCCCTCGGAAAGTTCCCCTGGTCAAGGCCCTCAAGCACAGAATCACCCGGTCCTGGGGCTTTCTTGAGAATCAGATGGAATGCGCCATCCTGTAAATCCAATTCAGCCACTGAACTAGCGCTGAATTTATCCAGTAAGGTTAGAATTAACGAGTCATTCATCCCGGTACCCCCGCTCCTACGCTCATGCTTATGAAGAGGGGCTCAAAGAAGCCGCATCCGCCTCATAATCGACGCCAGCTACCTCAAACCCATGGGTTTCAAGAAAATCATGCCGGAACCCCGCCACATCGGCAATCTTAAGGATATTTTCTTCCGTAACCGCTTCCATAAGCCTCCGGGTCTCCTGCTGGACCCCTTCCTGCATTTCCCAGTCGTCAATGCGAATCCTGCCTTGGGGATCCACCGGAACCTGGTCCGGGTCTTTGAGGGCGGCTTCGGTGTAGAGCCGCTCCCGATACAGCCGGGCAATCTGGGCGATGCAGGACTCATGCAGGCCTTGGGCTTTCATCACCTTGAAAAGACAGGACACGTACAAGGGGATGATGGGAATCACCGCGCTGGACCGGGTTACCAAGGCCTTGTTGACCGAAACAAAGGCCCGCGCCGAGGGCAGAGCTGCCTGGGAGAGGGCCTGATTGATGGCCTTGGCGACCCGTTCCAGGTCTTCCTTGGCCCGGCCTATGGTACCGTTCTTGTAAATGGGCCAGGAAAGCTCAGGGCCGATGTAGGTATAGGCCACGGTCCGCGCCGAGGGGGACAGGACCTTGGCCTCGATCAAGGCGCGGATCCAGCGCTCCCAGTCTTCGCCACCCATGACTTTGATGGTGTGGGCGATTTCTTCGTCAGTGGCCGGCTCCGCCCGGGCGATGCTTATCTTACCGCTCATCATGTCCACGGTTCTTCCCTCGTAGGCGCGGCCAATGGGTTTGATCACCGAACGGTACAAGACCCCGTCCACGGGATCCGTGCGGACCGGGGAGGCCAGGGAATAGATGATGAGATCCACCTGAGGGGGAAGCCCCGCGGCCGCGGCGGTTTCTCGAAGGGCCCTTATGGTTTCGGCCTTAAGCTCGTCCGCATAGGCGTCTCCATTCAGCGTCCGCACCGCAAGGCCCGCCTTGACCGCTTCCGCGTCAAAGGTCTGGTTGTTGTAATACCCCGGAGTACCGGACTTGGTCGCCGTGGGGGCTTTTTCCAGGGAAACCCCCACGGTCGCCGCCCCATACCCGAAACCCGCGGCGATCCGACTTGCCAGGCCATATCCAGTGGAACAGCCGATGACCAAGGTCAAACGGGGAATTCCGGGGTCTGACCCCCGGTCGAGGGCCTTGCGCGCGTAAGCAATCTGCTGCTTCACCGCCTCAGCGCAGCCCTGGGGGTGGCTGTTAAGGCAGATGTTATTCCGTATCATGGGCTTACTACTCATGGATTCCTCCTTACGACGCAAAGCCATTCCGCTTCCGCGGCTAATTCGTCTCCGACGTAGGCTTTACCCGCTTGCTTTATCATCTGCGCGGAAACCTTGAGATTCTGGATCTCCATCCGCAGTGCTTCTTTTGGACGCACCTGCCTGCGGAATTTCACCTTGTCTACCGATGCCAGAAAAAAGAGGGCATCCCCCCCAAGAACACCGAGTTTACGCAGGCCTGCTCCACCGGCTTGGGCCATAGTTTCTATCAGAATGACCCCAGGGACCACGGGATACTGGGGAAAGTGGCCTTGAAAAAAGAATTCATACTCTGTAAAGACATGGGTTGCAACGATCCCATCTGCATCGGCCCGCAGAATAGCATCCACAAACAGAAAGGGTTCTCGATGGGGCAGGAGGGCTTTAATGTCATCAGGTCCCTCAGCCTGGGTTTCTATGATTTCTACCTGCATACTCGCTCATTATACCCGCGGTTAGCCCTACGGGAAAGCCCCCGCGTAAAGCCTCCTGGCACGGCCTTACTTCCAGGGGTATCTGGTGAACACCACCGCGCCGTTGTGGCCTCCAAAGCCCAGAGACCCGGAAACCGCCGCATCAATCGGACCGTACTGCACCGTATTGGGCACATAATCCAGATCACACGCAGGATCCGGATTGTTCAGATTAATGGTGGGAGGATAAAACCCTCCCCGGATTGCCAGGATGCTGGCAATCGCTTCAAAACCGCCGCTGCCTGCAATACAGTGACCGGTCATGCTCTTGATACTCGATACCTTGAGCGTATAGGCGTGTTCTCCAAAGGCGTATTTCACCATTTTGGTCTCCACCGGATCGTTTATCTCCGTAGAAGTACCGTGGGCATTGTAGTACTGTACCGCTTCCGGGGCGAGGTCTGCATCTTTGAGTGCCCGGGTAATGGCCTTTCCGCCTCCTTCCCCTGAAGGAGCAGGAGCCGTGATATGATAGGCGTCCGTAGAGGCCCCATACCCGGCAAACTCCGCAAGAATCGAAGCTCCCCGGCCCAACGCGTGGGCTTCGCTTTCCAGCACCAGAACCCCGGCCCCTTCACCTAAGACAAAGCCGTCCCGGTCTGCGTCAAAAGGCCGGGAGGCCTTCTCCGGTTCATGGTTCCGCTTGGTGGAAAGGGCCTTCAGCACCTGGAAACCGCCGATGGCAAAGGGCACCACACAAGCCTCGGTTCCTCCCGCCAAGACCACCGCACACCGGCCTGAACGGATAAGGTCCAGGGCCTGCCCCAGCGCGTCGGTTCCTGAAGCGCAGGCCGTTACCTGGGTAAAAGCCGGGCCTTTACTTCCAAAGATGATGGACACATTCCCCGCAGCTTCGTTGCTAATCATAAGGGGTACGGTGAGGGGCAGCATCCGCCGGGGGCCATGATCAAACAGTTTGTGGAAGGATTCAGTAACCACCTCAAAGCCGCCAATGCCGTTACCCAGGACGATACCGGTCTTTTCCGGATCGCTTAGGAGCTGATAGCGGCCGTTTTCCGCCGTTTCCACAAGGCCCGCCTGCTCCAGGGCGTCTTTTGCTGCAGCCACCGCGAACTGGGTGAACCGGGCCATCTTGCGGGCGTCTTTTTTATCGATCCATCGGGAAGGGTCAAAATCCTTGACTTCCCCGGCGATAGTTATCTCAAACCCCGTGGTGTCAAACAGGGTAATCCGGCGGATCCCGCTTTTCCCCGCTTTAAGTGCAGTTTCAAACTCCTGAATCGAATTGCCCAGGGGAGAAATCACCCCCATGCCGGTAACCACCACCTTCTGCTTCATCTGTTTCCTCCCTGCTTTCTATACCAAAGGTTTAGCAGAACATTCCCCCATCCACGGCGAGTACCTGCCCGGTGATGTATGACGAGGCGTCACAAGCCAAGAACAGGATGGCCGCGGCCACGTCATCCGGGGTTCCCAGCCGTTTCAAGGGAATATGGCTCACCATTTTTTCTTTTACCTCTTCGGGCATAGCCCGGGTCATATCCGAGTCAATGAACCCCGGGGCCACCGCGTTGACCCGGATGCCCCGGCTCGCGGTTTCCTGGGCCAAGGACTTGGTAAGCCCGATAAGCCCTGCCTTGCTGGCCGCATAGTTGGTCTGGCCGCCGTTGCCGTGGATCCCCACCACGCTGGACATATTGATGATGGAACCTTGTTTCCGGCGTATCATGTCCCGGCCCACGGTACGGGCCACGAGAAAGGCCGCGGTGAGATTCACATCCAGGACTTTTTGAAAATCCTCAAGGCTCATGCGAAAGGCCAGGTTATCCTTGGTGATCCCCGCATTGTTTACCAAGATGTCAAAACCATCCGCGGCTTTAAGCTGCTCTTGAATGATGGGTTCTAGGGTGTGCAAGGCCGCGAGATCCGCGGAGATCCAATGCAGCTTTCCCTGGGATTGGGCAACCCAGGCCGCAAGGTCTGCGGGTTCCCGGGTTCCCAGCCCCCAGACTTCCGCGCCTTCCGCCAAAAACCTGTAGGTGATGGCTCTCCCGATACCCCGGGAAGCGCCGGTAACCAGGGCCTTCTTATCCTGCAATACCATGAAGGTACTCCTTTCTTCGATGACAAAATAATGGATTTTGTCATAATTATAATATGCTACGAAACCCCTTAAATGTCAAGGCTTAGACATAGCCTTGGTCAAGGGCACCACATAGGCTATGTCAAGAGAACCGCTTTGCCAGGTGTCTTGTTGAACTCCTCTCCTGGGATAGGGATCCCGGGTTTTGCAGGTTACGCAGCAAGAGGATAGGGCCTTGTGCCAGGACCTTCAGCA